>NZ_JBYLHY010000014.1:0-194622 GCF_057749925.1 Paenibacillus sp. sgz302191 | reverse complement strand
TGTTTTCTGTTATAGTTGCCATGAGTAGGGTTCCTTTCTTGGTGACTTTAGCCATCCCGAGAATACCCTACTTTTTTGCTGTCTGGAAGACTCCAGATCTTGGTACACAAACTATTGTACGCCATCGTTGCAGGCCCTCCGACGTGCAAAAACCTGCACTTTTGCAGGTTTTTGCGTGCGCCGCCTAAGGCGCACAACCCAGTCGGACGCGATGCCTGACTGGGCTTTCCACGCGCCGCCAAAGGCGCACAGCCCAGTCGGTCGCAAAGCCCGACAGCGCTTTCCGCGCGCCGCTCCCCCTCGACATCCCTTTATCTCGCCGTGAGCTTGACGATATCGTCCATCACTCTTTCGCCGGCTATGACGCCGTTGTACAGCCAGCTGCTGTTGGAGTCGACTTCGTAAATATGTCCCGATTGTACGGCGGGGATGTTTTTCCACAGCGGATCTTCCAAATTGCCCGAGAGCCCTTTGTCGCTGTTGACCAGAAAAATGTAGTCTGCGTCCAGTTGGGCGAGCTTCTCCAGCGATATCGCGACCCAGTTCGCTTTGGCATCCGGCAGCACCGCAACGATGTTGGGCGTTTGCAATCCCAATTCTCCGTAAACGACAGCGCCGCTGGCTACTTTACCGTTGACGACATAAAAGTTTTTATTCGTCAGCCACAAAATGGCGACTTTTTTCTCGCCGATGGACTTCTGCAGCTTTTCTTTTGTTTCTTTGAGCTTTTGATCGTACTGCTCAAGTGCGCGGTTGGCTTCGGCCGTTTTGTTCAAAAGCTCGCCCATTTTCAGCAGCGTTTTCCGATAATCGCCGATAAGCTCTGTACCCAGCACATAGGTTGGGGCGATTTTCGAATAATGTTCATAGAGACCGTTCTCGACTGCAGATTCAGGCCCCATGATCAAAAGATCGGGGTTATAGCTGAGCACAGTCTCAGGCGGAAGTGTAGAAGGGATGGCGGGAATTCCGTCCAGCTGCGTTCGCAAATATTCCTGCACGTTTCCTCCTTTTACCGACCATTGCGCCACGGGTTTAATGCCCAGAGTTAGCAAAGGATCTTCCAAATAGGAGGCGATGATGCGCTGCGGATTGGCAGGGATGGCGACTTCATGGTTCATGCTGTCTTTGACCGTTTTGCCGGCTGCCTGGTCTCCCGCTTTTCCGCAGCCTGAAGCGATAAGCGCGACGGCGCAAAATACGATGGCGCAAAAAGAAAGGCGTGACGCTGTTGGTTTCTTTCGATAAAACATGATAACCTCCCGAATAATTTCGTAAATTGGAACCTGAAATTGTAAATGTCCACCCTTTCCATATTATTGATTATGAGAATCATTGTCAACGAATCGACCAATCCGGCGAAGCGTGCGCGGGATAGCGGGAGCTCCGTCAACCCGGGTTTTCATAGCAGAATTCCTGCAATGCGTTAGTTGTGGTGCGAATAGTTCAATCATGATAACATGGAATCAAAGAAATGAAAGGGGGCGCAAATCAACCGTGCAATCAGGCAAACGGCCGCTGCTCAAGTCGCTTCGCTTTAAGCTGGTTTTCGGCTTATTTTTGATCGTCGTCCCGCTCATCGTTGTTATGATTTACAACAATTTGTACGCGATTAAAGTCGTACGCAATCAGGTCGCCCAATCGAACAAAAATTTAATCAGCCTGTACATGGGCCAAATCGACCGCAATCTGGATGAGGTGGACAAATATTTGTTCAACGTCGCCGCACAGGAAACCGGCCTGCTCGTCCTGGATGTGCAGAGGACGCAAAATGACGACCGCTATTATTTCACAAAAATTCAATTGAATAACAAACTGTTAAAAGACCTTCCGAACTACAAATCGATGGAAATGTTTTTTGTTTACTCGGAGCCGAATCAGGATTTATTGACCGTCATGAGCGATCAAGTCAACTATGGCAGGCAGGAAGCGATTGAAAGCAGCATCAATCAAATGTTTCAGGATCAGCTCAGCGGCGCCAACCAAATAAACTTGAAAGAATGGTTCATTCACAAGCTTGGAGATCAATATTTTTTGACTCGCGTGATCAAATATGGGAACGTTTATATCGGAGCCTGGGGCGACGCAACCGAATTAATGGTACCGCTTAATTTGGTTGATTTGGGTGTAAACGGCAAATCGATGCTGGTCACGGATACATTCGAAGCGATGGCTAACCAGCCTTTCGTGCAAAAAAACCGGATCGATTTGAACTACGTCGGCAAGGACTACAAGCTGACAGGAGCCAATGGAAAATTTTTGGTAGTCGGGGAAAAGTCGGCGAAAGGGCGGTTCAGCTTGGCGGCCGTCATTCCGGACAGCGTCATTTTGGAAAATCTCCCGTTCCTTCGGAACATCGTCGCTTTCATATTAATCGGTTCGCTTGTTCTGCTGCCGTTTATTCTATATGTTTTGAGAACCATTATTTTAGTTCCGATTAACCGGATCATGATGGCCATGCGAAGAATCGAAGACGGGAATTTGGATGTGCGCATCACTTACCGTCCGTCAGTCATTGAATTCGAGACGATGAACCAGTCGTTTAACCGGATGATATCGCAAATCCAGGAATTGAAAATCAACGTTCTGGAAGAGCAGTTGAACCATCAGAAGGCCGAGCTGAAGCATTTGCAGCTGCAAATCAATCCGCATTTCTTTTTAAATTCGCTGAACATTATTTATAATTTGGCGCAGGTGAAAGATTTCGCCCTGATTCAGGAGATGGCGCTTTGCCTCGTGCAATATTTCCGTTTTATGTTCCGCAGCAACCTGGCGTTCGTGGCGCTGAAGGATGAGATTCAGCATACGCTGAACTATTGTCGCATCCAGGAGATGCGCTTTCCTGCGAATTTAACTCACGACCTGTCCGTATCAGACGAATTGCTGGAAGGGCTTGTTCCTCCGCTTGTGATCCAAACTTTTGTGGAAAATTCGATCAAACATGCCGTCAGCATGGACAGGCAGGTTCATATCGGGATCACGATTGAGGCCAGAGGGGACGAAAAGATCCAAATTTGCATCCGGGATACGGGCAAAGGATTCCCCAAGGAAGTTTTGGCGCAGCTGCAGACGGAGACGGAAAATTGCGACGGGGAAGGCTACCGCATCGGAATCTGGAATGTGCAGCGCAGATTGCGTCTGCTGTACGGGGATGAGGCGCAGATTGCGTTCTCCAACGACGCCGGTCAAGGGGCGGTTATCGAAATTCTCATTCCGTTTTTTAAGAAGGAAGTCAATGAAGGGGGCAGAGCCGATGCTACATTTGCTGGTCGTGGATGATGAAATTCATGCCGTGCGGGGGATCAAGGCAGGGGTAGAGTGGGAGCAGCTCGGATTTTCAAACGTTCATGAAGCGTTCAACATCCGACAGGCGAAAGAAATTTTTGCCGCTCAAAGGATCGATATTTTGATTTGCGATATTGAAATGCCGGAAGGCGACGGGTTTCAGCTGCTGGAATGGGTCAAAGAGCATTTCCCGGAAACCGAGGCGATTTTTTTAACCTGTCACGCTGATTTCGGGTACGCGCAAAAGGCGATTCAACTGGGAAGCCTGGATTACATGCTGAAGCCGGTCCGTTTTCCGGATTTGGAAAAAGCGGTGCGAAAAGCGATCTGCAAATTGGAAAAAGAAAGGGAGCTCATCCGGTTCAACGAGACCTACAGGCATTATTACCAGCTGTGGGAGTCGTATCAGCCCATGTTTATGGAGCGCTTTTGGCAGGAGCTGATCAACCGGTCGATTCCATCGCGCAGAGATCAAATCGGGCAAATTTTGGTGAAGCACAACATTCCCTACAGCGATACGATGCTGTTTTTGCCGATATTGATCAGCGTGCAGCGCTGGCACAAGAAGCTGACTTTGCGGGAAGAAAAAATTATGGAGTACGCCCTGCGCAACTCGCTCGAAGAGCTGATCGCAATCAAAAAATCGCAAGGCCAAATCGTCCAGGTTAAAAGCGGTGCATTGCTTGCGATCCTTACGGCAGACGCTGCGGGCGGGATGGATAACGAGAAGCTGCGCAGCGACCTGCAGTCGTATATTGAAGCTTGCAATGCTTACTTTTTTTGCGACATTTGCTGTTATATCGGCAGCTCCGTGCATATCGAGGGGACGCTTGGCGCGTTCGAAGCGCTGGTTGAGATGGAATCCCGTAACGTCACGCTGTCGAACAAAGTTTTTTTCTTGAGCGGGCAAAAACGGAGCTATGACACGATTCCGCTGCCGCAAATGAACGGCTGGGCCGAAATGCTCAAGCAGGGGTGCAAAAAGCAGCTGATCGAAGAGATCGATCAGTATTTGGACGCCATGAAGCGGATGGAAAGTCTAGACGCCAAATTGCTGCGCAGATTTTACGAGGACTTTCTGCAAATGCTTTATCATGTTTTGCACTATAAAGGGCTGCGGGCGCATCAGGTGTTTTCCGAGGCACTGTTGTCCGTACAAGCTTCCGCCACTACGCGTTCTGTGGCCGATCTGCGGCAGTGGGCCGGATCGCTGATCGAAGAAGCGGCCGGCCGTATTCATACCGCCGATGAGGGGCAGTCCGTCGTAGACAAAGTGAAGCAGTATATTACCCGGCACATATACGAAGACATTTCGCGCGAGGATATCGCAGGCCATGTGAATTTGAACCCGGACTATTTGACGAGAATGTTCAAAAAAGAAATCGGTTTGACGATTTCCGAATACGTCCTCCAGGAAAGGGTGGAGATCGCCAAAGAAATGCTGGCCAAAACGGATGTCCCGATTGGCAGCATTGCCGCTTCGGTGGGCTACAGCAACTTTTCCCATTTCTCGAAAATGTTTAAAAAGGCGATGGAAATGAATCCGCAGGATTACCGGAAATTGTTTCAGACTCCCAAGTCGGAAATGTGGTAACGGGAAGTCGGGAAACAGGTAGAAGACCGGACGAAAGCCGTATATGATGGGAATATAACCGAAGAGGAGGAACGATATGGGGACAACCACAACGGCTATTTCAGCATCGGCAGCAGAGGTCGCGGTTACGAAATCGGCAGCGAGAAAAAAACTGAAAAAAATATGGAGGTATGCCCCGTTGTTCGTCATGGTGCTGCCTGAATTGATTTATTTGATCATAAACAACTATTTGCCGATGCTCGGCTTGGTGATTGCGTTCAAAGACATCAATTTTACGAAAGGAATATGGGCAAGCGAATGGGTCGGATTTAAAAATTTCGAGTATTTGTTTAAAACTTCCGATGCAATGATCATTACCCGCAATACGCTTCTGTATAATTCGGCTTTTATTGTCATCAACCTGATCATCGCCGTCGGCGTCGCCATTTTGCTCAATGAAGTGCGCAAAAAATGGTTCGCCCGGTTTTATCAAAGCATCATTCTCATTCCGTATTTGATTTCCATGGTTATCGTCGGCTATTTGGTGCTTGCCATGCTGAGTGGTGAAACCGGTTACATTAACAAGCACCTGCTGCCTTTGTTTGGCTTGGACGCAATTTCATGGTACAGCGAGCCGAAATATTGGCCGTACATTTTGATCTTTGTGAACATCTGGAAGCACGTAGGTTATTTATGCGTCATTTATTTGGCGGCGATTATCGGAATCGATCCCGAGTATTACGAGGCAGCCACCATCGACGGAGCGAGCAAATGGCAGCAGATCACCAACATTACCATACCTTTAATAACGCCGGTTATCGTGATCATGACGCTGCTGCAAATCGGGCGCATTTTTTACTCGGAATTCGGCTTGTTTTATCAAGTGCCGCTTGATACCGGAGCGCTCTTTCCGACAACGAATGTCATCGATACGTACGTATACCGGGCTTTGCTGAGACTGGGGGATATCGGCATGTCTTCGGCGGCGGGCTTGTACCAATCCGTGGTCGGATTCATACTCGTCCTTATTTCGAACTACGTGGTGAGCAAGCGAAACCGGGATAACGCATTGTTTTAAAAGGGGGGATCGATTTGAAAATCAGACAAGGACTGTACCAATCGTTCATTCATGTGTTTTTCATTGGCATTGTGTGCCTTTGCCTGCTTCCGTTTTTTCTGCTCGTGATTACGTCTTTTACCGATGAAACGACGATTGTGCAAGAGGGGTATTCGTTTTTTCCGAGCAAACTGAGCCTTTCCGCGTATCAATTTTTGTGGAACGACGCTTCGAACATTTTTCGCGCTTACGGCATTACCATATTCGTGACGATTGTCGGCACGTTTGTCGGGCTGTCAATTACAGCTTTGTGCGCCTATCCGCTGTCCAGAAAAGATATGCTGATGCGCAAGCCGCTTTCGTTTATCGTGTTTTTCACCCTGCTGTTTAACGGCGGACTGGTTCCGACTTACCTGGTGTACACCCAATTGTTCGATATGAAAAACACGCTGCTGGCTTTAATCATTCCCGGCCTGCTGTCCAACGGATTTTTCGTTCTTATTATGCGAACTTTTTTTATGAGTTCGATTCCGGCGCCGGTTATTGAATCGGCCTCGATCGATGGAGCCGGGGAATTTAAAATCTTTTTCCAAATCGTGCTTCCGCTTTCTCTCCCGATTTTGGCGACTGTCGGTTTGATGCAAACGATCGGCTACTGGAACGATTGGTTCAACGGTTTAATTTATATTACCGACAGCGATTTGTTCAGCTTGCAAAATTTATTGAACCGGATTTTGCTGAATGCGCAATTTTTATCTAACGGTGCGCTGAGCCAAACGACGGAACTTGCCGAAAGCAGCAAAATTCCGATGGAATCGGTTCGGATGGCTATGGCGGTAATCGGAACTGTTCCGCTGCTGTGCGCGTATCCTTTTTTTCAAAAATATTTCGTAAAAGGTCTCGTCATCGGGGCGGTCAAAGGCTAGGCTATACTCGGCGGCTGCCGGTTGGCATACAGTACAGCTATATATTCAAAAGGGAGGTTATCACATGAACAAGAAGCGGAAGGGCATCCAATCTGCGCTGGCAGGAATGATGACGGTTTCACTGCTGCTGACGGCTTGCGGAGGCGGCGGTGCGGGAAGCTCCACGGCGGCCAAGCCGCAAAGCGAGGCAGGGGGAACCGCGACGGCCAAGTCGGATTTAAAGCCTTATGAGCTGACGATCGCCTACTACAAGGTGGGGAACACGAAAGATTCGCAGGAAGTCCAGGATGCCGTCAACAAGTTGACCAAAGCGAAAATTAACGCCACTGTTAAATTCGTTCCGATCGATCCTGCGGCATATTCCCAGCAAATCAATCTGATGCTTGCCAGCAATGAAAATTTGGATCTGCTGGTCACCTTGACGTCTTTGGGCTACGGCACGCAGGCGGCCAAAGGGCAGCTTGTTCCGCTGGAAGACCTGCTTAAGAAATACGGGCCGGATATCGCCAAGGTCGTCACGCCGGATATTCAAAAAGCGACTACGACGAGCGGCAAGCTGTACGGCGTACCGAGCGTTCGGGACTGGGCCGCAGACTACGGCGTTCTGATGCGCAAAGATATCGTCGATAAATACAAGATCGATCTGAGCAAAATCAAAACCTTCGACGATCTGGATGCCGTTTTCAAAATCATCAAGGATAACGAGCCGAATATGGCGGCTATTATTCCGGAAGGGGCGGGCAATTCGATTGTTGCGGCCATCGCTCCGGGATTCATGGACCCTTTGAACGACGACAACGGCGTTTTGCCCGATCATGACAATAACTTGAAAGTAGTCAACTGGTTCGAATCGAAGCAGTATGCGGATTTGCTGAAAATGGTCAGAAGATGGTATACGGAAGGATACGTTCCGAAAGATATCGCGACGAATAAGCTCCGTCCGGAAGAACTGGTGAAGGCCGGCAAAGCTTTTGCGTTCGTGGCGCATATGAAACCCGGCTATGAAGCCAAGGAAGCGATTTCGACAGGAACGCCGATGGTGGCGGCCCGCATTATCTCGCCGGTTACCTCAACTTCGTCGATCGCCAACGTCATGTTCAGCATCGCCAAAAACTCGAAGGACCCGGAGAGGGCGATGATGTTCCTCAACCTGCTCTACTCTGACAAAGATTTGGTCAATTTGATCGACTATGGCATCGAAGGCAAGCACTATGTCAAAAAAGGTGACCTGATCGGCTTCCCGAACGGCGTAGATGCGCAAAATGCGACCTACAGCCCGAATCACGGCTGGGAATGGGGCAACCAGTTCCTCTCCTACGTGTGGGATAACGATGATCCGAACGTTTGGAAAAAACAGGAGGAATTCAATAAATCGTCCAAAAAATCAAAAGCGCTCGGCTTCAGCTTCACGGTCGACCCGGTTAAGACGGAAGTGGCCGCCGTGCAAAGCGTGAAAGATCAATTTAAAGTAGGGCTGGAAACCGGAACGCTGGACCCGGACAAAAACTTGCCGGAATTCATCAGCAAACTGAAAGCTTCGGGCATCGACAAAATTATCGCCGAGAAGCAAAAACAGCTTGATGAATGGGCGAAAACGAATAAATAATAGATGAAGGGGGCCGACCGCTTGAGCGATTCAAACGGTCGGCCATAACCTATGTATTGAAGGAGAGTGTACGATGAGAAAAATGGGTATAGGCGTGCAATTGTTCACGCTGCGCAACGAAACGGCTGCCGATTTTCCCGGAACGCTGCACCGGGTAGCCGAGGTCGGGTACGAAGGCGTGGAATTCGCCGGATACGGCGGGATTGCCGCCGGGGAGATGAAACGGTTTTTGCAGGAAACGGGGCTCCAGGCGATCGGCAGCCATGTCGGTCTGCAAAATTTGCGCAACCAGCTGCAAACTGAAATCGATTATTTGCTTGAAATCGGTGGCAAATATTTGATCTGTCCGAGCATCGATGTAGAGAAACGCCAATCGCCGGACGACTGGAAACGTATGTTCGCTTTCTTCGAAGAAGTCGGAGCCGAAGCAAGCAAGCATGGTCTTACGTTCGCGTATCATAATCACGCGTTTGAATTCGATGTTCAAGTCGACGGCCAATTTGCCTTCGACGCCTTGTACGCGGCGCTCCCCCCGGAATTGCTGCAAATGGAAATGGACGTATGCTGGCTGGCTTTTGCCGGGAAGGACACGCTCGGCTATATGGCGAAATATGCCGGCAGGCTGCCGCTTCTGCACCTCAAGGACTATTCCAGGGATGAAGAAGCGATTGAAGCTATGAATCAAATGTTTGCCAAACAGTTCGGTTCGCACAATTTCAAGTACCAAATGGCGACTCTGGAGCTCGGGCAAGGGGAAGTTCCGCTCGCGGACGTTATTGCTGCGGCACCCGCTGCAGGCGTGGAGTGGCTCATTGTGGAGCAGGATATGTGCCTCCGCAATCCCCCGCTGCAAAGCGTCGCCAACAGCATGAGCTGGCTGAAGCAAAAATATACAAAATGATGTGCGTATATCAAAACATCTGAAAACACATCATGAAACCGTTGACATCATAATTGTGCCTTGATATGATAGTCACGTAAATTAGCAGCGGCAAAAAAATTATGATGTTAGGCAGAGGTTGTGAGATGGATCAAAGCAAACGGTTAACGATCAAGGAAATGGCGGAGCAGATCGGCGTTTCTGTCGCCACGCTTGACCGTGTGTTGAACAACAGGGGCAATGTCAAACCCAAAACGTTTCAAATGGTTATGGACAAAATCAAGGAGCTGAACTACACGCCGAACAAATCGGCCAGTTTCTTGTCCCGCAAGAACGAATATGCCATGGCTATCGTCTTTCCGGAGCTTCCCGAATACTTTTGGACCCAGGTCGAAAAAGGCGTGCAAATCGCCATAGACGAATTCCGCGATTACGGTCTGCATGTACATATTGTCCGTTCCGAAAAATACGATTTGGAGCAGCAAAAGAAAACGGTCCGCCAGCTCATCGATTCCGGACGGTTCGACGCGCTCGCGTTATCTCCCAATGACCCGCAGGAAATGGCCGATATTATTGACTACGGGGTGGATCAGGGCATTGCGATTTGCACCTTTAACAGCGATTCTCCTTTAAGCAAGCGGCTGTTTTATGTCGGATGCGACTATCGGATCGCGGGCCGTCTGGCGGCAGACGTGCTTTGCAAATTCATCGGCGCAAAGACGAAAGTCGGTCTGATCATGTCCTACACCAACTTTCAAATGCAGCAAAAGATTACCGGATTCCGCGAGGTTGTGGCCGATTACGATCATATCGAACTGATCGGTCCGCTGAAACTGCAGCAGGAAGATTATGAATCGCTCGACACATTTATCGATTACTTTCAACAGGTTGACGGCATTTACGTATCAAGTGCGAAGCTTCATGTAGTCGCCGGGCATTTGGCCGATGCGAATTTGGCGAAGCCGGTTGCTTTGATCGGTCATGACATGAATGAAGACATTTATCGATATATGAGAAAAGGCATCGTTACCGCAACCATTTGTCAGGACCCGGTAAATCAGGGGTATCTTACGGTCAAGTCGATGTTTGACTATCTGGTTTCCGGTTACAAAGTGAATGTGAAAGAGAACATCACCAAGTTGGAATTGGCCACAAAAGAGAATGCGCGTTATTACATTTGATCTTTATCAAAGAAATAACGCATTTTTTTGCACTAAAATGATTAACGTACATCATTTATTGAAGGGTTTTTTGATGAATTAAATAGGCTATCGGCATACTGCTGTGCATCCGTTTACATTTCCGGGGACGGATCTCAGCTTTGCATATTAATCGACTTGACTAGGGGGAACGAACAATGTTTAAACATGTAAGAGCTGTTATGGTTGCGATGTCTGCGCTTGTAGCGCTGACGACGGCATGTGCGCCCAAAACGGAAACAGGCGATGCGTCCAAATCTGCGCAAGGTACGGCGGCACCGGGCGAGAAAGTTACGATTCAATGGTGGGATTCGATGACCAGCGAAGCTACGCAAGGCGCTTTAAAGAAAACGATAGCTGATTACGAGGCTGCCCATCCGAATGTTAAAATCGAGCGGACGTTTATTTCCTTCGCCGATATCAAAAACAAGCTGCTGCTCGGAGCTGCGGGCAACCAGGTTCCCGATATCGTATGGATCGACAATCCGGATCACCAGGCCTTCGCCGCAGCGGGTATCCTTGCGGATATAACGAAGGAAGTTCAGCAGTGGGGCCAAGCCGATAAATATTTCACGGGGCCGTGGTCCTCGACGATTTACAAAGGCAAAAATTACGGCGTACCCGTCGGCAGCAACGATCTGGCGCTTTACTACAACGTAGATATGCTGAAAGCGGCCGGAGTCAATCCGCCGAAAACTTGGGATGAGCTCAAGGAAGCGGCTAAAAAGCTGACGAAACCGGATGTATACGGCTTTGCAATGACGGCTGTCAAAACGGAAGAGGGCACGTTCCAATTCCTGCCTCTCATGTATCAGTCGGGTTCCGACATCCCTAACTTTAACAGCGCGGGCACGATCGAAGCGGCCACGCTGATGAAGGATATGATTGTTAACGGTTACATGTCCAAAGAAGTCATGAACCAGAAGCAATCCGATACCGTCGTGCAGTTCTCCACAGGCAAAGTTGCCATGATGATCAACGGTCCATGGCAAATCCCGCTGCTCCGAAAAGAAGGCAAAGTGAATTGGGATGTCGTCGAGCTTCCGGCCAACAAGCAGGGAGGAACGATTCTCGGCGGTGAAAACTGGGCGATTACTGCCGCTTCCAAGCATAAAGACGTCGCATTTGACATCATCAAGTTTGCCAATGAGCCCGACCGTCTGAAGGAGTTCACGAAAGCGGCGGGCCGTCTGCCAAGCCGCGAAGATTACCTGATGGATCCTTACTGGCAAAACGACAAGCAGTTGAAAGTATTCGCGGATGCCATGAAAGTGGCCAAGGCCAGAGCTTACGGGCCGAACTATCCGAAAATTTCGGAAGCGATTCAACTGATGATGCAGGAGGTCATCACAGGCGCCAAAACGCCGGAAGCGGCAGTGAAAGATGCCGATGCCAAAATAAAACCACAGCTTGGACAATAGGGGGGAGACATGATGTCCCGGTCAACTGGAGGCGCCAAATGGTTTTCTTCATGGAACAGCTATTTATTCGTTTTGCCGGCGCTCGTATTTATCGCGGTATTCGTCGTTTTTCCGATCGCTTATAACATTACGCTTAGTTTTCAAGACGTGAACGTGTACAACTTGAAAGGCGAGCATCATTTTATCGGGTTGAACAATTACATCAAATCGCTGCAGGATCCGGTGTTTTATATTTCGATGAAGAACTCGGCCGTTTTCACTGTACTCAGCATATTCTTTCAATTTGCAATCGGGTTTGGATTGGCTTTGTTTTTCAATATGAAATTTCCGGGGCGGAATTTGTTTCGTTCATTGATGCTGCTTGCCTGGATGCTGCCGGTTGTCATTACCGGGACTGTTTTTCAGTGGATGTTTTCCGGCGATTATGGCGTAATCAATTATTTTTTGCAGTCCTTGGGCCTTATAAGCAAGCCCGTCAATTGGCTCAGCGATGCCGGTACGGCGCTGCTGGGGACGATCGTGGCGAATATTTGGACAGGCATTCCTTTCAACATGATCATTCTTCTCTCCGGGTTGCAGACGCTGCCTACGCATTTATACGAAGCTGCGAAGCTGGATGGCGCCAACCGATTTTTGCAATTCAGGCATATTACGCTGCCGCTGCTGAGGCCTACGATCCTTGTGCTGTTCATGCTGGGCATTATTTATACGTTCAAAGTGTTTGATCTGGTGTTCATTATGACCGCCGGAGGACCGGTCACGGCTTCAACCGTATTGCCTATTTATGCTTATCAGCTTTCCTTTACGACGTTTGAGTTCAGCCAGGGCGCTGCGGTTTCGATGATCATGTTCCTGATTTTAGTAGCCGTTGCCGTCGTGTACTTGAGAATGTCGAACAAAGAGGAGGTTCACTAATGGTTGACTCAAAATGGAAAGCATCCGGTGCGACCTTCATTGCCGTGCTCATCATGATCGTGTTTTTGTTTCCCGTGTATTGGATGGTCAAAACTTCGCTGACGCCGATTACGGAGCTGTATCACAATCCGCCGCATATTGTTCCGGTGAAGCCGGCGCTCGATTCATATATCAACAACTTTGTTCGCAACCGGGATATGATCGGCTACATCGGAAACAGCGTCATTATCGCTGCGGGCACCATGCTGCTGTCTCTTTTGCTGGCTGTACCTGCGGCGTATGCGCTGGCGCGGCTTTCCATTAAAGGGAAGGCGGTCATCATGATTTTGCTGCTTTCCATTCAAATGCTGCCGGGTATTATGATGGCGATGCCTTTGTATATGATGTTTTCCAAGGCGAACTTGACCGATAATTTTGCCGGACTCATTTTTGCCGATTTAATTCACGCTTTGCCGTTTGCGATCATCACGCTGCGGCCTTTCTTTCTGAGCTTGCCGGGCGGACTGGAAGAAGCGGCGATGATGGATGGCTGCAATAAACTGACTTCGTTTACGCGAATTATTTTGCCGCTGGTGATTCCGGGCTTGCTGACGGTTGCGGTGTTCTGCTTCTTGTTCGGATGGGGAGACTTTATTTTTGCGCTGACCTTAACAACCGGAAATTCGGTGCGTCCGCTAACTTTGGGCCTGTACCGTTTTATCGGGCAGTACGGGACCGAATGGAACAACCTGATGGCGGTCGCCACTTTGGCGGCGCTGCCGATTATCGTCATTTTCGTCACGATGCAAAAATATGTAGTCGGCGGCATGACGGCCGGTTCCATGAAAGACTAAATAAAAAGAGCGATAGGTGGAGGAAACAGAATGAAATTTACAGATGGATACTGGCATGTCAGACAAGGGGTAACGCTCAATTATCCGGTAGAAATCCGCAATATTCGCACCGCTTCGGACAGCCTGACGGTTATTGCTTCCTGCAAAAAAATCGTGACTCGCGGAGATACGTTGAATACGGCAATCATGACCGTCAAATACACGTCGCCTATGCCGGACGTAATCTGCGTAGAACTGATTCATCACAAAGGCAAACGGCAGCATGGTCCGGAGTTTCACAAAAACGCCAGCGCCGACGTCCAGGTTCAAGTCGTTAACGGCGAGGAAGCCGCCGGCTTTACAAGCGGAAAGCTCAGTGTGCAAATTCGTAAAAACGACGGCTGGAGCACCCATTTTATGTATGAAGGCAGACGTTTGACAGGCAGCGGGTATAAAAGTCCGGGCCATATCAAATTGCAGGATCAAAGCGCCTATATGAGAGAGCAGCTCGATTTGGGCGTAGGCGAATACGTCTACGGTCTGGGCGAACGGTTTACTCCATTTGTGAAAAACGGGCAAGTCGTCGACCTGTGGAACGAAGATGGCGGAACTTGCAGCGAGCAGGCTTACAAAAACATCCCTTTTTATATATCCAATTTCGGCTATGGCGTATTTGTCGATCATCCGGAACGCGTTTCGTATGAAGTCGCTTCAGAGCAAGTATCGAAAGTCCAGTTCAGCGTGCCCGGCGAATCGTTGAAATATTATATCATCGGCGGGGCTTCCATGAAGGAAGTGCTGCAAAATTACACGACGCTGACAGGTAAACCGGCTCTGCCTCCGGCCTGGTCCTTCGGTCTGTGGCTGACGACATCGTTCACGACGAGTTACGACGAAGCGACTGTGAACAGCTTTATCGACGGTATGATCGGGCGCGATATACCGCTTCATGTATTCCATTTCGACTGCTTCTGGATGAAGGAGTTCCAGTGGTGCGATTTCCAATGGGATCGGGAGGTGTTTCCGGACCCGCAGGGCATGCTGCAGCGGCTGAAAAGCAAAGGTCTCCATATTTGCGTCTGGATTAACTCTTATATTGCGCAGCAATCTTACTTGTTCGATGAAGGCCAGGCGAACGGCTATCTCGTCAAAACAAAAGACGGGGACGTTTGGCAGTGGGACAGATGGCAGGGCGGCATGGGGCTGGTCGATTTTACGAATCCGGCGGCCGTGCGCTGGTATAAAGATAAACTTAAGGCGCTGGTTGAAATGGGGGTCGACAGCTTCAAAACCGACTTCGGCGAGCGCATCCCGACCGATGTCGTCTATTTTGACGGCTCCGATCCCGTAAAAATGCATAACTACTACACGCATTTATATAATAAAGCGGTATTTGAAGTGCTGGAAGAAACGAAAGGCAAGAACGAAGCCATGCTGTTTGCCCGTTCGGCTACCGCAGGCGGCCAGCAATTCCCCGTACATTGGGGCGGTGACTGTTCGGCCAATTACAGCTCCATGGCCGAAACACTGCGCGGCGGGTTGTCGTTAGGCCTCTCCGGCTTCGGATTCTGGAGCCATGACATCGGCGGCTTCGAGAATACGGCTACGCCGGACATCTACAAACGCTGGACCGCGTTCGGCCTGCTGTCCTCGCACAGCCGCTTGCACGGAAGCCAATCGTACCGGGTGCCGTGGCTGTTTGACGATGAAGCTTGCGATGTGCTGCGCTTTTTTACGAAGCTGAAATCCACGCTGATGCCGTACTTGTTCAGCGCTTCGGTAGAAGCGGTGCAAACGGGTTTGCCTGTAATGCGCGCCATGGTGCTCGAATTTAACGAAGACGCCGCATGCGATCAACTGGACCGTCAATATATGCTCGGCGAATCGCTGCTCGTGGCGCCGATTTTCAACGATCAGGGGACGGTCCGATACTACTTGCCGGAAGGCCGCTGGACGCACTTCCTGAGCGGAGAGACTATTGAAGGCGGCCGCTGGCTGCGGGAGCGGCACCATTATTTCTCCTTGCCGTTGATGGTCCGGCCGGGCAGCATCATTGCCGTCGGCAAGCATGATCATCGTCCGGATTACGACTATGCGGAAGGCGTCGTCCTGCATGTGTTTGAGCTTGGAGAAGGGCAAGCGGCATCCGCCACCGTGTACGACACGAAAGGAAGAGTGGAACTGGAAGTGAATGCCAAGCGCAGCGATCATAGCATCGCCATTCAGACCAGCGGCGCCGGCAAGGCGTGGGAGCTGATTTTGCGCGGCGTTCACGAAGTGGAGTCGGTAGAGGGAGCAAGCTGGACGAATGAAGAAAGTGGCGTTCGATTGATTCCTCAGGCGGGTGCGAGCAACCTGAGCATACGGTTGAAACGGTAAACGAAAAAAAGAAAGCTGAGTCATTTCGCTGCGGCGGCATGGCTCAGCTTTCTTTTTTCAGGATTGCAGGAGCAGGTCTCTGTCTGCTTTTGGCATTTTTGCGATAACAAGCAGGTAGGATTCCCGGAGCATGGTAACGATGACGTCATCCGGCACCTCGCCGTTCAGCACGACGGTGTTCCAGTGCCGCTTGTTCATATGATAGCCGGGCAGCACGGCGCCGGGGTAGGTTTCGCGCTGCAGCCACGCTTCGTCCGGGGCCGTCTTCAGGTTGACGCTTTCCTCGCCGTTCCGGTTGGCAAACAGGGCAAACATTTTTTCCCGCACGTAAAGCACCGGCATGTCCGGATCGAACGGATACCGCAGACTGGCGCTTTTGTAGCTTAAACCGAGTTCGATTAATTGTTGATGGTTCATGTGTCATTCCGCCTTTGCTCTAAATCTTCCTGTCTGAAGCGATATACTACAAACGATCCGCTTCGGAATCCTTCAACATATACTGGGAAGGGGTCATGCCTTCATGCTTCTTGAAACTTTTGCTGAAATAAAAAATATCGTTAAAGCCTACCTTATCCGCCGCCTCCGTAACGCAGTAGCCGTCTCTTAACAATTCCTTTGCTTTTCGCAGGCGAATGTCCAAAAGATAGTTGATGGGAGACGTCCCGGTCACTTCCTTGAAAATGCTGCCAAAGTAGGAGGAACTGATGCCTGCGCTTTCCGCTATTTGGTGCAAGGTGATCCGGGACGGGTAAAACTCTGTCATAAAATTAATCGCCTTCTCGACTTTTCGCACCTTATCATAATTGAAATTAGACCCGCTTTTCCACTGCAGCAAGAGGGAGAGCATTTCCAAAAAAATAGCTCTTCCACGGAGCTCCTTATTGTGATTGCCGGACAGCCACGTGCCCGTGAAAGTGGAAAACAGATCCATGAGCCGGGAAAAAAGAAACTCGTCATTGATTTTTTCGACGGGAGCAAAGGGGAGCTCGATGTTCAGAAATTCCCAATCGTTGTTGTTCAGCACCGGACACGTATACAGAAAATCAACCGTAAAGCAGTGCATCAAACGGTCGGGAAACGTATGGCCCGAACGGTGGTCAAGGGGCTTGTAGTAAACCAAGTCGCCTTTGGAGACCCGATGCACTTGTCCGTTGCATGTAAGCTCGGCTTCGCCGTCATACACAAGGATCAGATTATGCTTATCGTAAATCGTGCTTCCTTGAAACTTCCAATTCGCCGTACATCTGCGGTCAGCCACATAAGTAAATTGCGGAAACATGTTTGCGGGCAGGGATATGTCCATACGCAAGACCTCATAATGACAGTGATATAGTACAAATCCAATTATATCGTATATTCCGTTACTGTTCAAAGCCATATACAATGAAAACATGCATTTTGAAAGCGTTATCTTCGCTGCTTGGCAAATCGATGACTGGGGGAGAGATCATATGCAGCAAAATGAGGCCATTTCGATATCTTACACAGAACGGAGGAAAAGGAACATGTGGGCGTGGTTGGATGAGCGAATACGTTTTATTTTATTGCTTCCGGCGTTCGTCGTCATGGTCATTGTGTTTTTTTATCCTGTGATGTATACATTTTTTCTAAGTGTGCATGATTGGACGTTTTTCACGTTGAACGATCCGCCTTTTGTCGGGATGAAGCACATTTTGCATGTATTGCAGGACCAAGGATTTTATATGTCCATGCTTCGCACCGCGTTGTATGTCGGCGCAGGGGTCGGCTTGCAATTCCTGCTCGGCTTTACGTTGGCGCTGGCGGTGAACCGCATGACCGCAGGGCACGGGGCGGTAACGGCCTTGCTTGTGCTGCCGATGATGGTGACGCCGGTTGTCGTAGGCCTGATTTGGAAATTTATTCTGGATTATAATTTCGGTATTTTCAATTATTTTCTGACGATGCTCGGTTTTGCGAAGGTAGCGATGCTGAGCGACAATGCGCTTGCCATGCCGTCAGTGATCATGGTCGATACCTGGCAATGGACTTCATTTATGTTTATTACTTTGCTTGCAGGCTTGAAATCGCTTCCAAACGAGCCCTTCGAAGCGGCGAAAATGGATGGGGCGACGGCATGGCAGACGCTTCGCCACGTGACTATGCCGCTTATGAAACGTATTGTCATCGTTTCGCTTGTCCTTAGAACCGCCGGCTCAATCAAAGTATTTGACCAGATTTTCGTTTTAACCGGAGGCGGCCCGGGGACGGCAACCGAAACGACTTCGATTCTTTTGCACAGAAAAGCGTTTGTGGATTTTGATTTTGGTTATGCAGCCGCATTTGCGATCGTTCTTACCGTCTTTGTCGGAATCATCTGCTGGTTCGCCATCCGATCGCTGTATTCGGAAGAATAGGAGGGGGAAGTCCGTGATTCGCAGCAAACCCATTTTGGCATACGGATACGTAACCGTGGCATTAATGATGTTCATATTCCCGATTTTTTGGGTGATGTTTACTTCGATCAAAACACCGGCGCAAGCGTTTCAAATTCCTCCCGTCTGGATATTTAAACCGACTTTCGAAAGCTACGCGATCGTCTTTAGCAGGCAGCCGTTTTTCTATTATTTTTTGAATTCGCTGATCGTGACTGTTTTATCGACGGTTTTTTCGCTGATTACGGGAACGCTGGCCGGATACAGTTTAGCCAGATTTCGGATCAGAGGGCAAAAGTGGATCAGCTTTACCGTATTTTTTACCAAAATGTTTCCGCCGATCGTGCTTGTAGTGCCGTTCTTCATTTTATTCCGGAAGCTCGGAGGAACGGATAATTTGTTAGCGCTTACTTTAACTTATACGTCCTTTAACTTGCCGTTTGTCATTTGGCTGATGTGGGGGTTCTTGAAAGAGCTTCCCGAGAGCCTGGAAGAAGCCGCATCGATTGACGGGGCGTCGCGTTTCGGGGCGATGTGGCGCATTATGCTGCCCTTGGCTAAGCCGGGATTCGCGGTGGCGGCGATTTTTTGCGCGATGAACTCGTGGAACGAATTTTTATTTGCATTAAATTTAACGGGCACGCATTCCAAGACACTGCCTGTTATGGCGGCCAATTTCGTCACGCAGGAAGCGATTCTATGGGGGCCCGTTACCGCGACAGGTACGATGCTGATGATTCCGATGTTTATTTTCACGCTCCTGATCCAAAAGCATCTGGTTAAAGGGCTTACGATGGGCGCTGTGAAATAACCATACATGTTCAAATATCAAGGGGGACTTTAGCTATGTGGAAAAAACAAATGTCTGCTGTCGCACTGCTTGCGCTTGTCGCCACCGGGTGCGCTCCGGCGCCTAATCAACCGTCCGGTACGAATCCGGGCGGGCCGGCGGGCGCAGGCGCGTCGAAAGGGAAAACCGTTAATGTGGTGGCGCAATCGGGAATTTTGTACAACGCCTTGAGCAGCCTTGCACCCGATTTTGAAAAAGAAACGGGTCTTAAAGTAAACGTCCAGGAAGTGGGGCGGGATGCTTATTTGCAAAAGGTAACGACCCAACTTCTTGCCGGAGAAGACGGACTCGATGTCGCCCTGGTGCTCAACAATTATGTCGGCCAATTTGCGGCCGGAGGTCAATTCGAAGATTTGACCCCTTATTTTGCCAAGGAAGGAACGAGTCTTGACCGGTTCTTGCCTGCTTCGGCCGAATCCGTCAAATTCAACGGGAAACCTTATGCGATGCCGCTTGAGTTAAGCACGATGTTTTTGATTTACCGCAAAGACTTGATTCCGACGCCTCCGAAAACGTGGGAAGAGTATGAAAAAATCGCCAAGACGTTTACAAAGAGCCTGAATCCTCAGTCTCCCACAGAATTCGGAACTACCTTCCAGGGAAAACGGGGATATACGCAGCCCAAGGAGTGGTACCAATATTTATGGTCGATGGGCGGCGATTTGTTCGATAAAGAAATGAAGCCGACGTTCAACAGCGAAGCCGGCGTTAAAGCGCTGACTTTCGTAACGGACAATTACCGCAAAACAAAAATAGTTCCGCCGGATGCGACAACGTACGAGTTCCCGGAAGTGCTGTCTGCGTTTCAAAATGAAAAGGTGGCGATGGCCATTGAATGGAATGCGGCCTACTCCCAATTGAAGGACGAGAAGAAATCGCCCAAGGTGTTTGACAAGTTTGCCATTGCGGACGTGCCCGGCGGCGTTTCGTTCATCCACGCGTGGTCGATTGCCGTGAACTCCGCCTCGAAAAATAAGGAAGGCGCATACAAATTCATCTCTTGGGTGACCAATCAAGGAGCTAAGAAGTATGCGCTGGCAGGAGGCGTTCCGCCTGTGAAGTCCGTTCTTCAGGATCCGGAGCTGATTAAGGCGCGTCCCGAATTCCCGGCTATCGAAGCGGCGATCAATCACGCCAAATTGGAACCTAATTTGCCGGAATGGCCGCGAATTCAAGAGTATATCACGGAAGGGATCACGAAGGCGCTGGCCGGAGAAAAGACGCCGCAAGCCGCGCTTGACGAGATCAACAAAAATATTTACGACTTTTTGAGTTCAAGAGGATATTACAAAAAGTAAACGGCGCAATGACAGGCATGTCCAAAAAAGAGATGACAAGGAGAGCAAACATATGGCCAGAGTACCTTTTGAAAAGATGAAATCGGAGATTGTGCGCGTGCTCCTGAAGCGGGGGTTTACGGCAAAACGGGCTGAGGAATGCGCTGTATTGTTTGCCGAAGCCAGTCTGGAGGGCGTTTATTCGCATGGATTGAACCGGGTTCCGCGGTTTGTGGATTATATCGAGAAAGGCTACGTAGATATTCATGCCGTACCTACCCAAATTGACAGCATGGGCATGCTGGAGCGATATGACGGGAATTTGGGGGCGGGGAATCTGAACGCCAAATTTTGTATGGGACGCGCGATCGAATTGGCGCGCAAAGGCGGAATCGGCATGGTGACCCTTCGCAATACGAACCATTGGATGCGCGGCGGGAGCTACGGCTGGCAGGCAGCTAACGCAGGATGCATCGGCATTTGCTGGACGAATACGGAATCGTGCATGCCGCCCTGGGGGGCCAAAGAGACGAAGATCGGGAACAACCCTTTTATTTTGGCGGTTCCGAGAAAATCGGGAAATATCGTGCTGGATATGGCCATGTCCCAGTTTTCATACGGGAAGCTTGAAGTGACGAGGCTGAAAAATGAGCTTCTGCCGGTCGACGGCGGCTTTGACGACGATGGGAAATTGACGAGAGATCCTGCGGCGATCGAAAAGTCGATGCGCATTTTACCGACAGGGTACTGGAAAGGTTCGGGATTGTCCATTTTGCTGGACTTGATCGCAGCTTTGTTATCCGGCGGGTTATCGACGCGCCAGATGGATGAGAGGAAGCCTGCGCCGGGAATATCCGGGTATGGCGGCTCCCAGGTATTCGTCGCAGTGGACACAGCCGTTGTATCGGGCGAGCTGTTTGCGGAAGAGCTGGTCAATGCTGCGGTCGATTATTTGCATCAGGCGGAGCCGGCGGAAACGGGAGGCAAGGTTGCCTTTCCCGGGGAGCGGACCAAGGATACCAGAGCAGCCAATCTTGCCCAAGGGATACCTGTCGACGAAACCATTTGGCAAAAAGTGCTGGATTTATAATTATCGGGAGACGAAAGGGAGCGCTATGATCATCGGAGACGTGCGGAATTGGGAGAAGGAACGGAAATGGTTTTCTCCGGGTTTGCAGAGAGCGATTGCGTATATTCAACATACGGATCTGCTTCATTTGCAGCCGGGCAAGTACGAGATTGAGGGCAGCGATATATTTGCGGTCGTGCAGGAAATGGAGACGGTCGTGAAGCCGGAGCGAAAAGCGGAATGCCATTCCGCGTATATCGATGTGCAGTACCTCATAAGCGGAGATGAGGAAATCATCGGCGTCGGAAGAGTTTCGGTGCTGAACGAGACGGTCGCGGATAAGCTGGATACCGACGATTACGCGCTTTACGATGAAGTTCAGGGAGAATTCGAGATCGTCCTGAAGCCGGGCATGTTTGCCGTATTTTTCCCTTCCGATGTGCACAGGCCGGGCTGCAGCAAAACAGGGGGCGCGCAGATCAAAAAAGTAGTGGTCAAGGTGAAAACTAACCTCGCATACAAGGAGTGCGTTCTATGAAGGCGATACAAGTAGTAAAGCCGGGAGACCTGCGGGTGATCGAGAAGGATAAGCCGGAAATCCGGCACGCCGACGAAGTTTTATTGCGGGTCAAAGCCGCCGGCATTTGCGGCTCCGATATGCACATTTATCACGGAACCTCGCCTGTCGCTGCGTATCCGCGCATTATCGGGCACGAGGTCGTCGGTGAAATCGTAGAGGTCGGAACGGGAGTGGAACGCATTCGCGTCGGCGATAAAGTTGTTCTGGAGCCGATTCAGTCATGCGGCGGCTGCTACGCATGCCATTCGGGACGGCCCAATGTATGCGAGCGCTTGCAGGTCTACGGCGTTCATTTGGACGGCGGTTATCAGGAGTATTTGGTTGTGCCGGAAAAGAACGTTCACAAGATTGCCGATCATCTGGATTGGGATACGGGAGTTCTGATCGAACCGTTTACGATCGGGGCGCAGGCGGTATGGCGCGGAGACGTGCGCGAAGGCGATCTCGTATTTATTATGGGCGCGGGGCCTATCGGCTTATGCGCTTTGCAGATGGCTAAGCTTCGGGGAGCGGTTTGCATCGTTTCGGATTTAAGCGAATCCAAGCTGGCTTATGCCGCCGAATTGGGCGCAGATCATATCATTCAAGCGAATAAAGACGATGTCCGCGAAACGATTATGCGGATTTCCGGCGGATCGGGTCCGAATGTGACGATCGATGCCGTATGTACGGTTCGGACGTTTGAAGAGGCAGTGGCGTACACTTCGGTTGCAGGCCGCGTAGTCGTGCTAGGTTTCGGCGATTCGCCGTCACAAATCCCGCAGCTCCCGATTACAAAGAAAGAGTTGACTATCGTCGGTTCCAGGCTGCAAACGAATCAATTCGCTCAAGTCATCGGGCATTTTAACGATGGGACGATTCGGCCGCGTTCTTTTATCACGCATCGTTTTCCGATGGAAGAAATAGGCCAGGCAATCGAACTTATTGAGAAGCAGCCGAACGAAGTGAGAAAAGTTATCCTTGAGTTTTAAATGCATACCGCACATTCAGGGGCAAGGGGACACTCAAAGTGTTGACATTTTAGAAAAGTCATGTTAATTTGTAAATACAATTATTCCCATTCATATACTAAGAATAAAGCTGACTGGAAACCCGGAGGCATGGATCACGTATCCATGCCTTTTTGCGTTTTTTGCCGGACCGGTCGGCGAATGGGTCTAATCAGCGAACTGCGGAGGGATGAGGATGATCCAAACGAGCATTCAGTTTAATCAGTCTCAAATTAACGTCAATTTGATCGGTACGGACCAAAAGCTGCTGCCTTCCCTGATCCATGCGTTGAACACGAACAAGCTGACGCTGGCCAGCAGCGGCAAACCGCCTGTCCGGATCGATCTGTTCAGCTCTGAAGCTTTTCTTTATTCGGAAGAAGGCAACACATACAGAATTCCTATATTTTAAAACCGACTTTTTTCATGTGAGGAGCGGGTTCGTCATGCCTAATCGAGGATCGACGCCATCGCTGGATCAGGAGCAAGCATTCCCGGGAAAAACGTACGCTGAAGCAGTTTTGGCTCCCGCTTACGACCATGCCAAGACAGAATTGCTCGGTCCCATGATGCACATTCATAAAGCCCATCTCGTTATGCTGCGGGAGGAGCATATTTTGGAGGAAACGGAAGCCCGGCAAATCGCGCTTTCCTTGCAAGCCGTCGACTTAAATCGTTTGCGCGAATCTACGTACACCGGGCAGTTCGAGGATCTGTTTTTTGCAGTCGAACATGAGCTGCTGAACGGGGCCGGGGAAGCGGCGGGCAATTTGCACCTGGGGCGCAGCCGCAACGATATGGGAATCGCGATTTACCGCATCGCATTGCGCGAAAAGCTGCTGGACACGTTGACGTCCGCCGTATTTCTCGGCGAACATTTGCTGAAGTTCGCGGCCTCTCACGCCGATACGGTCATGATCGGCTACACGCACACGCAGCAGGCACAGCCGACTACGCTGGGGCATTATGCGGCGGCGGTGTCCGACTCGCTTGGCCGGGACATCCACAGGCTGCAGGCCGCATACGCGAACTGCAACCGCAGCAGCATGGGGGCCGCGGCCCTGACCACATCGGGCTTCCCGGTGAACAGGGAGCGCATCGCCGAGCTGCTCGCCTTTGACGGGCTGATCGAGAATGCTTACGATGCGGTCAGCGGGGCCGACTATATCGGCGAGATCGCCGCCGGCGTGCAGCTGGCCGCCCTGAATCTCGGTCGATTTGTCCAGGAATTGCTGCTGTGGAGCACGCAGGAATTCGCCGTTTTGAAAGTCGCGGCCCCTTATGTGCAGGTCAGCTCGATCATGCCGCAGAAACGGAATCCCGTTTCCATCGAGCATATGCGCTCGCTCCTTTCCAGCGCTGCGGGGCTGGCGCAAACGGTGCTGTCCATGCTGCACAATACCCCGTTCGGCGATATTGTCGATACGGAGGACGATATGCAGCCTTATGCATGGAAAAGCCTTGCCGTGCTTTCCTCGGTATACCGCCTGCTGGCGAACGTCATCGCCACGCTTGAGATTAACGGGGAGGCGCTGCTGGCGAGAGCGGAGGACAGCTTCTCCACCGTTACCGAGCTGGCGGATACGCTGGTGCGGGAGGAGAAGCTTTCGTTCCGAACGTCGCACGCGATTGTCAGCCATGCCGTGAGCAAGGCGCTCAATCGCGGAACTTCGAAGCGCAGCCTCTCCCTGGAGCTGCTCCATGAGGCGGCGGAGGAAACGATCGGCAGGAAACTGACCCTGACGGAAAGCAGTCTGTCCCTTGCGCTCGACCCCAGGCATTTCGTTGCCGTGAGGAGGGTCGTCGGGGGACCGAACCCGCAGGAGGTGCGGCGGGCTTTGGACGGTCACGCCCGCAGACTGGAGTCGCAGACGAAGTGGCTCCATACGAGGCGGGCGGCGATTCGCGAAAGCCGGGAAAAGGTGGATCGCGCGATCGATCAACTGGTCAATCAAAATTAAAGGAGGAGCAGCATGGCCCTGTTTAAAAATAGCTTTCGCGTATTCGATATTCATGCGCATTTGCCTTATCCGCTTCCGATCGGCACGAAGAGTGAGGTGTTCGACCGGGAAAGAACCCGGCGGTCCGAACGGATGAGGCTGTCCTGGGATTTTCCGGCCGACGAAGTGCAGGATCAGCGGCCGCTGATCGACCGCTGGATCGAGGAGCTTGATAAGTACTCGATCGGCGGCATCAACTTTTTGACGGCCTGGGGCAACGATGATTTGGCCCGGCAAATCCGCAAATACCCGGACCGGTTTACGGGATTTGCCCATCATTCGATCGAGGAGCCGAACGCCGCTGAAGAGCTGAAACGGGCCGTCGATACGCTCGGATTGAAAGGCTACAAGCTCTTCGGTCCGCTCGTCGAGCTCCCGTTCCACGATCCGAAGCTCACGCCCGTGTGGCGCTTCCTGGCGGAGCGCAAGCTCCCGGTGCTGATCCATTTCGGCATATTGGGCCATACAGGGGGCATCGTTCAGCATTTGAACATTAACCCGCTGTCGATTTTCAACGTTGCCCGGGAATACCCGGACATTCCTTTCATCATCCCGCATTTCGGGGCCGGATATTTTCAAGAGCTGCTGCACTTATGCTGGAGCTGCCCGAACGTCTACATCGATACGTCTGGCTCGAATCAATGGATCCGCTGGAGCCCGTATGAGCTGACGCTGGAGACGCTGTTCCGCAAAACGTACGAGCTGATCGGGCCGGAACGCATCATTTTCGGCACCGATTCCAGCACGTTTCCGCGAGGATTCGTGTACCGGTATTTGCAGGATCAAGTGCGCGTATGCCGGGATTTGCGCTTTGCGGAAGCGGATATCGAACTTATTTTCGGAGATAATGCGCGAAAGCTGCTGCAGATCGGGTCTTACGCGCTTTCAGACGGAAGGGAGCGGGTATAAATGGCGTTTGCGGCGCGCATTGCAACAAATTGGATCGCAACTTCGCTGGGAGCCGCTTTGCTGCTTTCCGGCTGTTCGACCGGGGGCAGCCAACCGACTTCGGCTAACGGCACGGCCGCTCCCCAAACGGCTGCAAGCGGCGGCGAGGAGAAGGTGACGCTCGAATACTGGCAGTACCAGTATCCGGCCAAAGTGGAGCTGGTCAATCAACTGATCGAAGATTTTCAAAAGAAGTACCCTCATATTACAGTGAAGCAAACGAACTTTCCTTACGACCAGTACAATGAAAAAGTCGCCACACTCGTGCCGGCAGGCAAAGGGCCGGACATCATTAACCTGTACTACGGCTGGCTGCCCAAATACGTAGCTTCCGGCTACTTGCAGCCGCTGCCTGCCAGCGCTTTTCCCGAGGACAAAATCAAGTCGGAGTTTTTCCCGTTCGTCGAAACGGCCAAGCTGAACGGAAACTATTATGCCATTCCGACGGCGGTGCGGACGCTGGCGCTCTTTTATAACAAAGATTTGTTCGTCAAAGCGGGTCTCGACCCGGCGAGGCCCCCTGCAACGTGGGATGAGCTTGTCTCCTACGGCAAAAAGCTGACGGAAAAAGACAGCAAGGGCCAGTTCGTCGTCGAAGGCATCGCCTGGCAGCCGGGGGCGCAGCTGCACCATTGGTTCCGCGATGCGCTCGTCTATCAGGCCGGGGGCAAAGATATCAGCGACGACCGGCGGCGCATTTTATGGAACGAATCGCCTGCAGGGCTGGAGGCTTTCAAATATTTGATTGACTTGTCGCTTATGCATCAGCTCGGCACGAAAGATTTTTACAACGACGATATCACGGCGTTCAAAGGCGGGCATGCGGCGATGAACATCGACGGCTCCTTCCAGCTCGGCGGCTTGAAGAAGGATGCGCCGAACCTGAATTACGCGATTGCGCCGCTGCCGTCCTACAAGGAGAAAGCGACGCAGGTTTCGTTCTGGGCCAATGCGATTACCAAAAACGTGCAGGGGAAAAAGCTGGAGGCGGCCGCCACCTTTTTGCAGTATGTAACGAGCAAAGAAGTTCAGGAGCAATGGGCGGAAAAAGTCGGGGAGCTGCCGGCCAAAAAAGACGTAGCTCTGCAGGACAAATATACGAAGGATGAGAAGCTGGGCCCGTTTATTCGGCAGCTATCGTATGCGCACGCGCATTTCTTTGTCGATGAGAAGCTGGAGCGGGATTATTTCACCCAGGCTGTCGACGAAGTCGTGCTGAACAAAGTTCCTTATGAACAGGCGTTCGCCGATTTGATCAAGAAGACGCAAAAGCTGTATGACGATTATTGGGCGAAGCAGGACAAAAAGTAATGGTCAGGAATAAATACATATTCGTTTACAGCTGCTTGCTGCTCCCGCTGCTTTTTTTCCTTGGCATTCGGATCGTGCCGATTTTGTATTCGTTTAACATCAGCCTGCGGGAATGGGACATGCTTTCGGAGACGAAGCCATTTGTCGGCTTGCAAAATTTTATCCGTCTGTTCCAGGACGAAGTGTTTATCGCTGCCATTCGAAATACGCTCGTTTATGTGCTCGCCGGCGTGCCGCTGCAGCTGCTCGCGGGGCTGGTCATCGCTTTGCTGCTGCAGCGCGTGAACCGGTGGAAAGGATTTTTTCGAACGCTCTATTTTATTCCTTATATTACAAGCGTGGTGGCGGTTAGCTGGGTGTTCCGCTGGATATTAATGAAGAACGGCATCGTTAACGCTGTTCTTTTGCAGCTTGGCATCGAGCCGCAGCTTTTTCTCGGCTCCCCTACCCAGAGCATTTATGTCATTATCGGCGTGATGATTTGGCAGAGCGCCGGATTTCAAATGCTTATCTTTTTGACCGGGCTGGAGGCGATCCCGAAGTTTTATGAGGAAGCCGCCGCCATTGACGGCGCGAACGCCTGGCAAAAGCTTTGGCACGTCACGCTGCCGCTGCTGAATCCCGTCATTCGTTTCTCGGTCGTCAATGCCAGCATCAGCTTTTTGCAATCGTTCACGCAGGTGCTGAATATGACGAATGGCGGCCCGCTGAATTCCACCGTTTCTTTAGTGCTGTATATTTACAATTTGGCTTTCAAGCATTTTGACATGGGAGAGGCCGCCGCTGCGACGATCGTTTTGTTTGCGATGATTCTCTCGCTATCTCTCGTTCAGATGAAAGTTTTGAGGAGGGGGGAGTAACTTTGGGCAGAACGATTCGGCCGATCCTGCTCGGGCTCGGAAGCATATGGATGGTATTTCCGTTTGTGTGGATGATAGCGACATCGCTCAAAGTTCCCGCCGATGCGTATTCGCTTGATATTTTTCCGAAGCAAGCGACGTTCGCCAATTATGCCGAAGTATTCGTCAGAACCCCGTTTTCCCAGTGGGTGACGAACAGCTTCATCGTAGCGGTTGCGACAACGCTCAGCGTCTGCTTTTTTGACACGGTTATCGGGTACGTGTTGGCCAAATTTTCGTTTCGCGGCAAAAACGTCATATTTATCGCGATTCTCAGCACGCTGATGGTGCCTACTGAAATGCTGATCATTCCCTGGTACTTGCTGACCGTGAAGCTCGGCTGGGTGGATTCGTACGCCGGCATTTTGTTCCCGGGCCTCATATCGGCTTTCGGCATTTTTCTGATGAAGCAGTTCATGGAATCGCTGCCGGAAGATTTGCTCGATGCCGCGAGAATGGACGGAATGAACGAATGGAACATCCTGCTTCGCATCGCGGTTCCGCTTGTCCGGCCGGCTGTTGCCACATTGTGCATTTTAACGTTTCTCGGGAGCTGGAACGCGTTTATATGGCCGCTGATCGTGACCCAAACGCCGGAAAGACTGACGATTCCCGTCGGCATCTCGTTTTTTTCAAGCGAGCTCAAGGACAGCAGCAGTTGGGTGCTGATCATGACGGGGGCTTCCGTATCGGTCATCCCGCTTATTGTTTTGTTTTTCTTTTTTCAAAAGCAAATTATTCGCGGAATTGCCCTCACAGGGTTCAAGTGACGGTAAAACCGGAATTTTCGCAAAAGCTTGTCCGGGGAGCGGAATGCTGTCGGATCAGGCTTTTTTTGCGTTGTTCGGCTGGGCTTGGGCGGATTTAATAATAATTTAATAATTGTTTCACAATTGTTTTATTTATAATGATTATGATTTGTTTTGTAAAGGAGCTGTACAGAAGTTAAGGAGGAAGGTCCTGTGGGGAAAAGAAATCCGCGAATCATGATACTGACTGCCAGCTACGGGGACGGCCATTTACAGGCGGCTCGCGCGCTGAAGCAAAGCTTGTTGCAGCAAGGGGCCGCAGACGTACAGGTCATCGATTTAATGAAAGCTGCGCATCCGCTGCTGAATACGATCTCGACCAGCCTCTACATAGCCAGTATGCAAACGTCCCAATACGGGGCGGATTACTACGGCTGGGGCTACTATAAAACGCGCGATACGGATTCCAACCATCCATGGGCCCGATACTTGAACCGATTGGGGAAAAAGAAATTAAGCGAGCTGATCCGAATCCATCGTCCCGATGCGATCATCAATGCGTTTCCTTACGGCGCCGCTTCGGAAATCGGCCGCGATTGGGGCATCCCCGTGTTTACGGTGCTTACCGACTATGCCTTGCATTCGCGCTGGATGCATCCCAATACGGATAAATACTATGTGGCTGCGGAAGAGCTTAGAACCGAGCTAGCCGCCAAAGGCGTCCCGCGCGGGCGGGTTGAAGTAAGCGGCATACCGGTCAGATCGGCATTTTACGGTGCGGCGGATACGAATAACGGCTTTCGCGAACTGCTGGACCCTTCCAAAGAAACGGTGCTGATTGCAGCGGGCGCTTACGGCGTGCTCGATCAAATCGAAGAGATGGCGGATTCGCTGTTGAAAAAGGCGGCTTGCACGCTGGCGATCGTCTGTGGTCGAAACCGGAAACTTGAATATAAATTAAAGGAGATGTTTGCGGGGAATCCGAACGTCCGCGTTTTCGGATTTGTCGACAACGTCCATGAGCTTATGGCGCTTGCTTCCTGTATCATTACGAAAGCGGGAGGGCTTACGCTGTCCGAAGCTTTGACGCTTGGGCTTCCCGTGTTTGTCTATAAACCGTTCGACGGGCAGGAGAAGGAAAATGCATTATTTTTTATGAACAAAGGCATCGGGCAAATTTCGAACAGCCTTCCGGAGCTCGAAGAGCAGATCGTCCGATACTTATCGGACCGTTCGGGGGCAGCGCATATGAGGAAACAAATGACGGCTCTGCGCAAGGGAAGAGCGGCCGATACGATCGCCGGCGATGTGTTCCGCGCCATTGAGCGTTCGGCAAAACGCCCGCGCGTGCCTGAGGCAAGAAGGAGAGGATTCGTATGGCCGAGCATCGATTCGTTCAAACTGAGATGGAGCAATTTTTGGAGTATGTCCATCAAATTGAGGCAAAAATAACGGAATTGATTTTGAAAACAACGTTGACGGAGCAAGAAAAACAATACATTTTGGACCATATTTTGATCGTACCGGGCAAATCCGACGGGAATTGGACGGGGCGAAATGAGCGTTGAAGCGGATGCGGCAAAAGTCAAGCGGTTCAACCGGTCCGTCAGCATTACGGGACTGGTTCTCATCGCCGTCGTCGCCCTCGGGTATGGATATGTACTGCATACGGGAGATGCTCAAAGCTGGCTGAAATCGATTCAAAACCTGGGCGGCTCCGGCGTCCTTATCGGCATTGCGGTCCAGACGCTGGTCAACATGTTCCCGCTTCCGGGCGAATTCACTTCCCTTGTCCTGATGGAAATTTACGGCCCCGTATGGGGAGGGATTTATTCATGGATAGGGGGAGTGACAGGCGCCGTCGGCGGATTTTATCTCGCGAAGTGGGTAGCCAGGCCATTCTTCAGCCAACTGGCGTCCCCCATTCTCCATAAAGTAGATGAACTGGTCGCCAAGCGGGAAGTGGCTGGGCTGCTCGCGCTTCGTTTTGCCCCGTTTGTTCCTTACCATCTGGCGAATTACGCCGCAGGGCTGCTGAAAGTGAAGCTGTGGAGCTTCGTGTGGACGGCTGGCGTCGGAATTTTGCCATATACGGTCGCCATGAGCGGAATTTACGCCGGGGTCAGGAAGGGCTCGATGGGATGGGGCATTGCGGGCGGAACGATTTTTGTTCTGCTTGCGGGAATCGGCTGGTATGCGAGGCGGAGAAAACAGCGTCAAACTATTTGCCAAAAGGAAATGGATTTGCGATAATGCGCATAGGACATGATTGTAGATGGGATGTGCATAATGTTGGAAAAAAATATCGTAGCTTTCATAGGTTCCTATGCAGATTCAAGTACACCAGGGGTATATGCATGCAAGTACGATGCGGAAACCGGAAGCCTTGAGCTGATCGGCCAAACGGCAGGGCTGCAAAATCCGACTTTCCTCGACATCGATGCGGCTAATAAGAGATTATACGCCATTTCCGAGGGCATCGGTGCGGACAATCAGCGCTGCGGCGCCGCGGCAGCCTTTGCTTTTGATCCCGCAACCGGAACGCTGTCGCTGCTGAACGAAGAGATCACAGTGCCGGCAACGACTTGTCATATTATTTTGGATCATACCGGAGAGTGCTTGATGGTTTCCAGCTATCACGGCGGCATGGCCGGGTTGTCGCCTGTGCTGGAGGACGGGCGAATCGGTGCGGCCGCGGACATTCGGCAGCATCATGGCTCCAGCGTCCTTCCCGTGCAGGACCGCCCGCGCGTGCATTCCGTGTTCATCGACCGGAACAACCGGTTTGCCGGCGTTTGCGATCTGGGTTTGGATCGCATCTTTATGTATCGGCTTGACGCCGCCGCGCATCGCCTCATCCCTCACAATGAGGTCGCAGTTGCGCCGGGTTCGGGGCCGCGGCATTTTGCGTTTCACCCTTCGTTTGCATACGGGTACCTCATTAACGAGCTGAATGCTACGATAACGGCGTTCTCGTATGACGAAGAACTGGGCGAATTGCGCGAAATCCAAACCGTACCTACGCTGCCGGACTCGTATGAGGGGGAAAACTCCTGCGCGGACATTCACGTTTCTCCGGACGGAAAGTTTTTGTACGGATCCAATCGGGGGCATGACAGCATCGTCGTATATGCCATCGATCAGGCCTCCGGCCGGCTCGCCTTCGTCGAGCACGTGTCGACGCTGGGCGGCCATCCGCGCAATTTCGCGATTTCGCCGGATGGACGTTTCCTGCTGGCGGCAAATCGGGACGGCGGCAGCATCGTGACGTTTGCCAGGGACGCCGCCACCGGCAAGCTCGTTCCGACGGGAGCGGTGTTCCACGTGTCGAAGCCGGTGTGCTTGAAGTTCGCCGCGTTTGAATGAGCTTGAACGATTGAACGCCCTCGGCCCCTTGTGCCGGGGGCTTTTTTTGTTTCTGTTGTGACATTTGTCACATGAAAATAAGTCCATTCTTTGTATATTGGACGCAAGACGATCTTTCAGACATGCGTTGACAGCTAATGTACGAGAAAAGCATACGATGGAGGTGTGTGAGGCGATGATTACTTGCGAGCAATGCGGCAAAACCAACGGGCACGGCGAAATCGGGACAAATTGGGTCTGCGAGGACTGCAAAATGGGCGAGGACGAAACTCCCCGCCAGCCGGACGAGGCCCCGGGGAAGGAAGCGAAGACTGGGCAGAATCAGGAGTAAGGCGGGAGGCGGGCGCAAAGCGGGCTGAAGTAGGAGTGAGGCGGAAGGCGGGCGCAAAGTGGGCTGAAGTAGGTGTGAGGCGAAGGCGGGCAAGTGGGCTGAAGTAGGAGTAAGGTGGAAGTGCGTCGGGACACGTCCACCTTGTGACCTCACCGGGTGCCGCGCCTCTGTAGGAGCCACTTCCCTGGGAGCCACCTCTTTGGGCGCTGCCTCGTGGGAGCCGCTTCCCTGGGCCACCTCTCTGGCCCCGCCATCCTGGGCGCCATCTCCCCGGGAGCCATCTCCCCGGGGGATGAGGAAAAGGGAGGCCCAGAGGAGGGGCCTTCCAGAGTGGTGACAAACAACGTTCGCGCGGGCGATTTTCGCGGAGCCTGACTCGCGCGTCGCCCCTGGAACGATGGGAAAATCGTTGCTGGAGCCGCGGGGGAGCTTCGAACGATGGCAAACATCGTTCGAGCGAGCGATCCTGCGCAAAAAAAACTGCAAAAGTACATCTTTTTGCGCGTTGATGCACTCGCTGAGAAAAATTCCTGCAAAAGTGCAGGCTTTTCGCGGAAATCTGGTGCCCAGCCCTGTCCTGCGCAAAAATTCCTGCACAATCGCAGGCTTTTCCTACAAACGGACCGTTTCTTGAGAAAATTCCTGCACAATTGCAGGTTTTCCCGCTATCGCGCCAAATTGGTTGCGCTTTCAAACCTTTGGAGCGGAAAAAACACAAAATAACCCTCGGCGCCCAACAAAATAATCTCCCATGCCACCCAATTAGCTTACGACGACCAACAAAATACTCTACGATGCCCAGCAAATTAACCTGCGAAACCAACAAAATACTCTACCATACCCAACAAACTAACCTACGATGCTCAACAACTGAGCCTGCGATAACCAACAAATTAATCTTCAATGGCCCACCAAGTTAGCCTACGACACTTAACAAACTAACCTACGGTCCCCAACAGAATAATCTGCAATACCCAGTAAACTAACCTACGACGCCCAACAAATTCCCCTTCTTATCCCCAATTATGCGGTAACAGTGACCTAGAAAGACGAAATTTACTTGTCGGAGCTTGTTTGGGTGGAACTTTTTTGAATAGGTGGTGTGGGGGCATCGCGAAGGATTGTACAAGGCTCCGGGATTTTTGTGGGAACTGCTTTCGGTCGTTTTAGGACAGCATACGGGGAGCGGTTGGTCAACAAAAAGGACGCCTCCGTTTGCGGAGGCGTCTTTTTGATTCAGGATAGCGTGTTGTACTGATACAAGACTTCGCCTGATTTGGATTTGCCTGCGGGTTGGTTGCCGGGTGAAACGACGGTGCAATGCTGCAAAATCCAGTCGGTATATGGCATTTTTCTGCCGAAGCCGGAGTTCTGGGGCAGCAGGAAGTATTTGACTTTCCCTTCCTGGGCGAGCTGCTGGAGCTGATCCTTCGTCAATATCGGATCGGAGCCGCTGAAGCCGCCCAAGGTGAGAACGGGCAGGCCGGTATTGAGAATGAGCGGCGATGAAGTTTGCGCCGACGGCGTCGCCACCAGGTAGTCGCCGCTGGTGTAGTGCGCCTGGAGGAAGGAAGTCAGACTTTCTTCCTCCTTCGACTGCAGGCTCGCCGTATGGCGGCTAGCCAGTTCCGGGCCGGCGACCGGGTCGGAGCCGCCGGCACCATAGTATGCCGGTGTCGCCGACCAGACGACCGGACCGATCAAAAGCGCGAGCAGGCAGGAGCCTTTCGCGATAAAGCCGATGAAGCGGCTGCGTTCTTTTCGCAGCAGCAGGAATGCCGCCAGGGCGGCGAGGGACACGACGGTCAGCCCGCCGATGACGTAAGCGAGCGGCTGGCCGAGCCCCTTATAGCTGAGCGCTATCGTGACCGCAAGCGCAGCCGTGGCGGGCAGCGCCGCAAAAAGCAGCCAGACGCTCCGCTTGCTGTTGGCCGCATACCGCCAAAGCTGTACGAGTCCTGCTCCTGAGAGCGCGGCGATAGAGGGGGCCATCATGACGGTGTAATAACGATGGAACATAGTAGCCATACTAAAAAATACCGCCATCGGCACAAGCCACGCCAGCCAGAACAGGACGTGCCTGTGCTGCGCGCTAAGTCTGGAAGGCCTGTGCAGCGGGGCTCTCCACAGCAGAGCGGCCGCACCTAGCAAGGCCAGCGGCAGCAGCCAGCCGACTTGCCCGCCAAGATCGGGCGTCAGCAGCCGGAATAGGCCCGCTTTGGCGGCGCCGCCGCGGCTGTAGTCCCTGGCGCCTGAATCGGCCGCGTCATGGGAAGCCGCAGTTGAAGCCGTCCGCTGAAGCCCGCTCGCGGCTTCAAAATTCGCGCGCGGACCTTCCGCAGAAGCAGTCCAGGCATCAGCCCTTGCACCGGCATTAGCTCCCGCCCAGGTTCCAGCACTGCTTCCAGTTCCGGCATCACCTGCCGTACCAGCACTAGCTCGCGCCTTGGTTTCACCCGTTATCCCAGCGTCAGCCGCCGACTTTGTTTCACCTATAGTCGCAGCCCCGGCTCCTGCCCTTGTCCCATCACTCGTCCCGGACTCGGTTCCGCCTTTGGAACCCGCAAACAGATGGGACGTTTGCGAAAAGCGGTCCGCCGCGTTGTGCTCCAAGGCGAGCTCAAGGACGGAGTTGCCTTTGGTGCTGCCGACGTACGGGCGCTCATTTTGCGGGGTGAGATCGACGGCGAACGCCCAGGATAAAGAGACGACTGCCAAAGTGACAGCGGCGAACGTGAACTGTTTGAGCTTGCTTTTCCAGTTGAATCCCGGAGCGAGCAGCATAAACAAAAAGAACGCCGGCAGCACCAGGTAGGCTTCCATCATTTTGATGTTGAAGCCGATGCCGATCATCGCCGCGGCAGCGACGGTCCAGCGGACCACGCGGCCGGTTTCCGCCGCTCTGAACAGCATCCAGGCCGCGAGCAGAACGGCGAGCACGAGCGTGCCGTCAATCGTGTTGTTGCGCGCCGCGGCGACGGAAATCGGCGTTACCGCCAGGATCAGCGCCGCGATCAGACCGCTGGCGGTGCCGAACACTTTGCCGACCAAACGATAGATCAGCACGACGGACAAAAGGGCCGCTGCGATTTGCGGGAGCATTAGGGCCCAGCCGTGAAATCCGAACACGGCCGCACTAATAGCCTGCAGCCAAAATCCGAAAGGAGGCTTGTCGACGGTCACGAAACCGCCGGGATCGTAGGCCAAATAAAAGAAATTGTGCCAGCTTTCCAGCATGCTTTTCACGCCTGCCGCATAATACAGATTTCCGTATCCTTCCTGGTTCAGCCGATACGTATTCAGGGCAAGGGAAAGCAGTACAATGGCTGACAGCATCACATGTTTCGGGCGAATGTTACCAAATAAACGTCTTGATGGCATTGCTGGCCTCCTCCTCGGCATTTGTTCATTTCCCCCAATATACCCACCGCGGATGACAAAAAGCTGAAAAAAACCTTAAAACAAAATAAGTTCTGTCTGGCCGGCGGTCGTGCGGTGCAGTTGATCATCGTTTACGTGAGCGGTACGGTGAAATGTCCGAGGTCTACTTTGCCGTCCCGGTCTCCCGGTAGCGCTGCGTCGAGACACTTTTGCAGGTTTTGCTGGTTGCCAAGTAGCTTCACAAAGCCGCCGGTGCTATCGAGCCGGTGAAAACCATCGTAGTTGAGGCGCAAACGTCTGGAACGTCGGCAGTAAGCAAAAAGCCTGCGAAAGTGCAGGCTTTTTGCGCGTTGATACGCTGACGTCGAAGTATTCCTGCAAATGTGCAGTTTTATCTGCTAAATGTGGGGCTCAGGCCCGGGTATAGTCGAAAATTCCTGCACAATCGCAGGCTTTTTCGCCGAACGGGGTGCTGCTCTGGAAAAAGCCTGTACTTTTGCAGGTTTACGCGCCGCCAAGTAGCTTCACAAAGCCGCCGGCGCCACCGAGCCGGTGAAAACCGACGTTGCGCAGCAGGCGCAAACGGCCCGCTTTCATCGTCCCCTCACAGCAGAGCCTGTCGATGTGAGTTTCCGCGGTCACGCGTGTGGGAATCATCGCTCCGGGAACGTAAACGGCCGGCTTCGGCGGCGTAGAAAAGACCCCGCAGCAGGGTCCGTCGATGTGAGCCTCCCGGGGGCAGGTTTTTGTAGTCGGTGTCCCGCAGCTTTATTCGGCTGTGATGATGGCTTTGACCCGGCCGACGGCTCCGCTTTGCAGCCTAACTTTAACCCCGTGCGGGTGATAGGGCGAGTTGGCCAAAATATCTTTTACGACACCGCGGGTCAATTGTCCTGTGGTCTGGTCTTTTTTCAAAACGATATCTACAAGCAGTCCGGGCCGTAAGGCCGACCGCTGTTGTCCGCCAGTGCTCATGCTTGCGCGCGCTCCTTTCTATGCTTGCCGGATGCCCTCTATCATATAGCAAGTGCAAGCTCAATGCAAAACACTTTAAATCCGGAGTTTTGTTGGAATTTTGTTGGAGTCTTGGCGGCGTTTTATTAATGCTTGTTGACATAGGACGAGCTGCGATGAGTTATAATTTTCATGAAGCAAGCATCCCGGTTCTTTTTGGCGCAATCCCCATGCAAGTTGGCGCGAATCGCAATGAAAGCGGCGGCGCCATTCGATAAGATGATTATCAAGGAGGCCATCGTAATGATAAAAGCGTTGACGTTGTTTACGGACATGGCATGTTCGTCCGGATCGGGGGAGCTATGGTCAAACAACTGAAGACAGCGCAGTACATTTGCGACACCCAAATTCCTTTTAACATCGCCAGATACTACCATGATGAGCACAATATGCCGGTCGATCATTCGCATGATTTTATTGAGCTTGTTTTTCTGGTAAGCGGCAGCGCCCGGCACTTGTTCGAGGGCGAGAGCTATCCGATCCGGTCGGGAGACGTTTTTATTATTAATCCCGGGGAGGTTCACGCTTACCGGACGGAGCCGGGGGAAAGAATCGAAATTATCAACTGCCTGTTTACGCCCGGGCTTATTCACGAGTCTCTGCTGCGCGAGCTGGGCGTTTCGCAGTCGATGGATTATTTTTACGTGCATCCTTTTCTGGATGTTAGAGAGCGCTTTCATCATCGCTTGAATTTGAGCGGAGGGAAGGCGGGGCAGGTGTTGAGTTTGCTGGAAGCGATGATGGCGGAATGGGAGCCGCACCGGCCTGGATACTCGACTGTCATCAAGCTGCAGCTGCTTCAACTGCTCATTTTGCTTTCGCGCTTTTATGCAGAGAGCGTGACGGCTTGCAAGAAGCCGGCCCGCGAGGGCGAGCATACGCTTTTGGTCAGGCGGATCACAGGCTTTTTGGAGCGGCATTTTGACAAGAAACTGGCGGTTCCCGATTTATGCGGTCTTTTCCATATCAGCAACCGGCAGCTGAACCGGATTTTCAAGCAGGAAAGCGGGCAAACCGTAACGGAATGCATCCATCAAATCCGCATCGAGCGGGCAAAGCAGTATTTGGTTGAAGGCAACGATAAGGTGATTCAAATTGCGCATAAGGTGGGCTATGAAGACCCTGCCTTTTTCACGCAGCTGTTCCGGCGCATCGTCGGCTGCTCGCCCGGGCAATACCGGGATGCACATGGGGAGGTTCAGGATTTTATATGACACGGAGGGATGCGGATTGGTTTTAAAAGTCGGGGTTGTCGGTGTAGGCAATATCGGATCGATTCATGCCGGCGTGTACAAGGAGCACCCGAAAACGGAGCTTGCGGCGGTATGCGACATTGTCAAAGAGAAGGCTGATGCGGCGGGAGCCAAATTCGGCTGCAGAGCTTTTTACAGTGTCCGGGAGATGCTGGAAAGCGGGATTGAGCTGGACGCTTGCAGTATGGCGACCAAAGGGGAGGAAAATGGGGGCGAGCATTACGGGCCGACGATGGAGCTTTTGCATGCGGGGATTCCGGTGCTTGGCGAAAAGCCGATTTCCAACCGCATCGACGAGGGAGAGCGCATGGTGGCGCTGGCGAAGGACAACCAACTGCCCTACGGCGTTAACCTCAATCACCGCTTCACCCCCGCCGCTCTGAAGGCCAAAGGGTGGATCGAGGAGGGGCGGCTCGGGAAACTGTATATGATCAATATGAAAATGTGGATCAACAATCCGGTGGAGACGTCGCCGTGGTTCCATTTGCGGGCGCTGCATCCTCATTCTTTTGACGTCATCCGGTATTTTTGCGGGGATGTCCGCAGAGTCGGGGCGTTCATGATGAAAGGGGAGGGTCGAACCATTTGGTCCAATGCCCAGATCATCATGGAATTTGAAAATGGCGCTATCGGCCATCTCGTGGGCAGCTATGACGCCGGGGCGAGCTACGGCCTGGAGTGCGCGGAAGTAGTCGGGTCCAAAGGACGATTTGTGCTGGAAGACGCTTGCGAGCGCTTGACTTATTTCCCGAGAAATAGCATCGAAACGGAATCGTACCGTTATTTGGGAGGGATGCGCGCTTTTCCGGAAACGTTCAAAAGCCGCATAAGCGACTGGATCGAGCAGCTTGACGCGAAAACCGCATACGACCAAATCCACGGCTCCGGCGAGGATGCGCTCAAAGCGCAGTATATCATTGAAGCGGCCATTCGTTCTTTTGAAACGTCGCGTATTGTTGAACTTTGAGCCAGGACTTCTCGAAGGGAGAGAAAAGCCAATGATACAACTCGGTATTAATTCGGTATTGTTCAAAGAGTTCGATTTCGCAACCGCGGCCAAACATATCCGGCTGTGCGGCTATGACGGCGTCGAAGTGTCGGCGATTAAAGACATGTGCGAGCACCTGGAGCTGGACCACTGGCGGGAGCAGGCTCCCGATATCCGGCGTATTGCGGAGGAGCACGGGCTCAAGCTGCTTTCGATGGAAGTGGCGGCGCTGGATGAGTCCAGGCTGGCGCTTGCTTTCGAGGCGGCGCAGGAGCTAGGCATTCCGATCGTCAATGTCGGGCCGGGCGGCAAATCGGGCGTGGAAGACGATCTCGCGGCTTCCATCGACAAACTGGCGCGGCTGTCGGAGCTGGCCGGCCGGCACGGCGTCACGCTCTGCGTGAAAGCGCACGTCGGTCAAGCCATCTACAACACGCCGACGACGCTTGCAGCGATGGCTCAGATCGAGGCGCGATCGTTCGGCATCGATATGGACCCGAGCCATATTTTTCGGGCGAGCGAGAACCCGGAAGAGGCGCTCTCGCAAGTGATCGGACGCGTCCGGCACGTTCATATCCGCGACTGCAAAGGCCGTCAGGCCGGTCCCGGACCGATCGAGGCGCAAGCTTGCGGGCGAGGAGATATCCGCCTGGCCGAATACTGCAAAGTGCTGGCGGAGAACGGTTACAGCGGTCCCGTTTGCCTGGAAGTCATTGGCGCCGGCGGCCACTCGCTTGCACAGGTTTCCATCGTAGCGGCGGAAAGCTGCGGGTATTTGAACGGTGTGCTGAAGTCGCTGGGAGTACGGTAAAGAGCACGGTAAAGCAGCGGGTTCAATCCTATTTTGCGAAAAAAGGAGCTTGCGAGATGACGCGAAAAAAAACGAATCTTATTTTGCTCGGCATCGACAGCTTGCGCAGAGATCATATAAGCGGGTACGGCTACCATCGGCTGACGACGCCGCACCTGGACCGCTTCAGCGAAGGGGGCGTGCTGTTCGAGCAGCATATTTCACCGAGCATTCCGACGACTCCGGGATACGCTTCGATGCTGACCGGCATGGACTGCTTCGGCACCGATGTCGTTGCGCTCCGTCACGAAGGCCCGCTGGGCTCCCATGTGGCGACGCTGGCCGAAGTGCTGGGAGCGGAAGGCTACCAGACGACCTGCATCGGGTTTACGGGCAATCCTTCCTCCCGGGGATTTCAGACGTATTTGGATTACGAAGCGTGGGGCATGGACGAAACCGGCAGATGTCCGAAAGCGGAAAATTTGAACAAAACGGCGATCCCCGAACTTAGGCGCCTGGCTGCCGCCGACAAGCCGTTTTTCCTGTTTTTGCGGCATATGGACCCGCATTCGCCGTATTTGCCGCCGAAGCCGTTTGAGCGGATGTTTTATGGCGGCGACGAGAAGGACCCGGACAATCGTTCGCTGGAAAAAATATACCAATTCAAGCCGTTCGCAGACTATTTCGCTTCGTGGTTTCCCGAAGGCTGCACGGATAGCACCTATATCGACGATCAATATGACGGCGCCGTCGCTTACATGGATGCTTCCATTCAGTCGCTGTTTGCGGCTTTGGCGGCGCTGGGGCTGGAAGAGGAAACGCTGGTCATCGTCACCTCCGATCACGGGGAAACTTTGAACGAGCACGATTGCTATTACGACCATCACGGCTTGTACGAAACGAATTTGCGCATTCCGCTGATGCTGCGCCTTCCGGGCACGCTGCCGGCGGGCCTGAGAGTGCGCAGCCAAACGCAGATCAAGGACGTGATGCCGACCGTCCTGGAACTGCTCGGCGTGGAAAGCGGCATCGCCTTCGACGGGCGCAGCCTGCTGCCGCTCGTGCGGGGCGAAGCGTGGGAGCCGGAAAGCGAGGCGTACATCACCGAATGCACCTGGATGCGCAAGCACGGCTGGCGCACGCCGGAGTGGAAGCTGATCGTGGCTTTGGAGCCGGATCTGCATTTCAAGCCCGCCGTGGAGCTTTACAATTTGATCCGCGACCCGGAAGAGCTGCGCAATGTCGCCGACGAGGAGCCGCAAATCGCAGCTCTGCTGCAAGCGCGAATGATGTCCTATATCGAGCGGAGGGAAAAGCAGATCGGCCGCATGAACCCGATGGACACGAATCTCAACTGGCATGGAGGAAAAGGCGGGCCTTTCGTTTCCTCCCGGCAGGCGTACGAATCCATGCATATCGGCTCGTCGACGGTGGCCAAAAGGCTGCAGGCCAAAGCTGCGCACGCCGAACCGGAGCAGGAGCAGGCGCCGAACGATGCGGAAAAGCCGCATTCCGACAGGAGGTAGCTCAAGATGCTGAAAGCTGCTGTCGTCGGCGTCAATCACATCGGGCGTATTCACTGCCGGTGTTACAAGGAGCATCCGGATGTGGAGCTTGCCGCCGTCTGCGACTTGAATGAATCCCTGGCTGACGAGGCAGCGCGCCGGTTTGGGACGAAAGCTTACCGCGACGTGGTTGCGATGCTGGAGGCGGAGGAGCTGGACATCGTCAGCGTCGCCACCGGCGGCATGGAGAACGGTTCGCATCATTACGGGCCGGTGATGGCGGCCATTGCGGCGGGCAAAGACGTCCTGGTCGAAAAGCCGATCTCCAACCGCCTGGAAGAAGCGCGCGAAATGGTTCGCTTTGCCCGGGAGAAGGGCGTGCGCTTCGGCTGCAACCTGAACCACCGCTTCACGCCCATGGCGCTCAAAGCGAAAGAATGGGTCGACCGCGGAGAGCTCGGCCGGCTCCTTTTCATCAATATGAAGCTGACGATCGGCAACCCGAACGAAACGAGCCCGTGGGTTCAGATGAGAGCGCTTCATCCGCATTCTTTCGACGTCATTCGGTATTTTGCCGGAGATGTCAAAAGGGTGCAAGCGTTCATGACCAAAGCTCCCGGCCGTTCGGTGTGGTCTACCGCTTCCGTCAATCTTGAATTCGCATCCGGCGCCGTCGGCCATCTGACGGGCAGCTTCGACATGTCCAACAAGCATCCGATCGAAGCGTGCGAGGCGGCCGGGCACCGCGGCCGGTTCGTTCTCGATAACGTCTACGAATCGCTAACTTGCTACACGCACGGACAGGAGGAGCTGCGGGTGTTCCGCAACCCGGTTCTCGGAGGCTTCCAAGGCTTCGACGATACGTTTCGGATGCGGATCGGCACGTTCGTCAGGCAGGTCAAGGAGCGGGTTCCCGCCGAACGGATCGACGCATCCGGCGCCGACGCGCTGGTCGTGCAGGAGCTCATCGAAGCCGCGATCCGCTCTCAGCTTGCCGGCGGCGCGGTCGTGGACATAGCGGGCGCAGGCATGCCTCATTTGACGGAGGAAGGAGGAGGGATATGAGTCAACAGGACGGGTTGGTGCTGTGGTTCACAGGGCTTTCGGGAGCAGGCAAAACGACGACGGCCCGCTGCTTGCTGGACCGGCTGCGCGAACAGGGAACGAGAGCCGAACTGCTGGACGGTGACGAGCTCAGGGCGGTCATTTCCAAAGGGCTCGGCTTCAGCCGGGAAGACCGCATGGAACATATACGCCGCATCGTCTACATCAGCAGGCTGCTGTCCCGCAACGGGGTGACTGTGCTCGTATCGGCCATCACCCCTTACCGGGAGATGAGGGATTTTGCGCGGAAGGAGCTTCCGGGTTATGTGGAAATTTTTGTGGACTGCCCGCTGGAGGAGTGCGAAAGGCGCGACGTAAAAGGGCTTTATGCCCAAGCGCGCGGCGCCGGGCTCAGCCGGTTTACCGGCATCGGAGACCCGTATGAAATTCCGGAGCGGCCGGATATCGTGATCCGCACGCATTTGGAGGATCTGGAAAGCAATGCGGCATTGATCCTCGATTACGTGGCATCCCGACCTGGCGGCAGGAGGGATGCCGGATGAACATCGTCTTCGTCTCGCTGGATACGCTGCGCGCTTCCCGTCTCGGCTGCTACGGGTATGAAAAGCCGACTTCGCCTTACCTCGACGCCATCGCCTCGCAGGGCGTTTTGTTCGAACGGGCGTATGCGGCGGATATTCCGACCGAAGCGGCCCATACGGGGATTTTCACGGGAAAAGTCGGGCTCCGCACCGGCATCGTATCGCACGGCTCCGCCTTGACCGGGCTGGCCAAAAGCGAGTCGTGGCTGCCGGCTTTGCTGCGGGACGCGGGGTTTACGACGGCTGCCGTCGACAACTTGTACCAGCTTAAGGAATGGTTCGCGCGCGGCTACCGGTACTACATCAATTCCGCCGGAGCGAAGCGGCATATCGACGGAAAAACGGTCAATGCGCTCGCGCTGCCCTGGATTCGCGAGCATAAGGAGGAGAACTTTTTTCTGTTTCTCCATTACTGGGATACGCATACCCCTTATGTGCCTCCGGCCGAATATGTGTCCCGGTTTTACGAGGCCGGACGCGATCCGTTCGACCCTGCGAACCGCAGCATGGAAGCGGCGTATAATCATGCGGCCTATCCGTTTTTCAAGCACCACCACTACGATATGCTGGGGCCGGTGACGGACGCCGCTTATCTCAACGCCCTGTATGACGCGGAAGTGCGGTACTTGGACGACCGCCTGAAAGAGCTGGATGAAGCACTCGCTGCTGAAGGACTCCGCGAGCGGACTTTGCTTGTTCTGTTCGGCGACCATGGGGAAAGCTTGACTGAACATGACATTTATTGGGATCATTGCGGGCTGTACGAGACGACCGTTCATGTTCCCGTGATCATGAGGTGGCCGGGGGTGATCCCGCAGGGCAGGCGGGTGAGCGGGCTCGTGCAGCAGACCGATCTGTTTCCGACGGTGCTGGAAGCCGCGGGCGTGGCATGTCCCGGCACGCCGGACGGCAAAAGCTTGTGGCCGAGCATCCGCGGGGAGCAGGACGGCACGCACGACACCGTCTACTTGAGCGAGTGCGCCTGGCAGGCCGCCCGCGGAGCCGTAACCCGCGACTACAAGCTGATTTGCACGGTGGATTCGGGGCCGTTCACGCGTCCGCGGAGGGAACTGTACGATCTCCGTGCTGACCCGAATGAAACCGATAACGCCGAGCGCCGGCTGCCGGAAGTAGCGGACCGTCTGGAGCGGCAGTTGGCCGATTGGGTGCAGGCCACGCTCGCGGAAAAAGCCGATCCGATGGAGCGGCAGCTTACGGCCGGACTGCCTTTTCGCAACCGGATACATGAAATTTTACTGCAGTACGGGCTGACTTGGGAGTCATGGATGGCCGACCCGCGCCGCTCGCGTTTCGACCGGGCGGCAGAAGCCCGCCGGAGAGGAGGATGATGGGTATGGCCGCACGAAATGGCGCGCAGAAAACCTGCAAAAGTACAGTTTTTACTCGGTCGATGCGCTGGCTGAGGCATATTCCTGCAAATGTGCAGGCTTTTTGCCGCGAACACGGGCTCTGGTTCATTTTTATCGAAAATTCCTGCACAATTGCAGGCTTTTCGCCAAAATGAACCATTTTTACGAAAAAAACCTGCACTTTCGCAGGTTTTCTCCATGCTAAGCCGCCTTGCCCCCTACTTCAGCTCCGCAAACCGAGCAGGAGAGGCGAGTGTTGGGGAAGAGTGGGTATGCCCCTCTGGCTCCTCTAACCCGTCATTTTTTCAACAAGCTGACTTTCGCAGGTTTTCTGCGCGCGGGCCCGTCGCAGCGGCGCAGGAGTCCATCGGCCGGACTCCTAGTTGGCTTTCAGTGAAGTTAGCAGCTCGGGCACCGTGACGAAGGAGTAGCCGTTGCTTTTCAAATACGCGATGATTTGCGGCAAAGCTTCGACCGTGTTGTTGAGGTTTCCTTTTTTGCCGCCGGAGCTGTGCTGCAAAATGATGGCTCCGGGAGACGCTTGTTTTTTGACTGCGGCCATGATTTGCTGAACGCTTTTGCCGTCCCAGTCCATGGTATCTACGGACCATCCGATCAGCCGATGGCCGCTCGACGCGGCATCCGATTTCACCTGTTCATTGACCGCTCCGTAAGGCGCGCGAAAAAGGGAAGGGGACTGCCCGGTTATTTGTTTAATCATCTCGTCCGTTTTTTCAATTTCATTATGTATGCTTTCTGATGGCAGCTTGGCCAGATCCTGATGATCCCAAGTATGGTTGCCGATGATGTGACCTTCTTCCGCGATGCGTTTGACCGTATCAGGGTACCTTTCTGCATGCTCGCCGACCAGGAAAAACGTAGCCTTGATTTGATTCTTTTTCAGAATATCGAGAATTTTAGGCGTATATTTGTGGTCCGGGCCATCGTCGAATGTAAGAGCAATTTGCTTGCGCGCATCCAAAGGAACATGGTTAATGACACGGTCATCCACCGTTTCCTTGGAAACGGGCTCCGCGATAGATTGCGGGACGGATGCCTTCTCGTGGTCGGGGGGAGCAGTCGCAGCTGCAGCCGTATCAACTTTTGCAGTTTGCGGGGTGCCGCCGCACCCGGAAATTGTAGCAGCCAATAACAAAATCGCCAGTTTGTTGTAGTGTTTCACGGTTTCGCACTTCTTTCAGTTTACTTTTTTGGGGAGGATGAGGGGAACTGCCTATTATGAAAAATATTCATTCACGCAGCGATTTATATCCTGGCCATGCTTCTATTATAGCAATCTTAAATTGCGATGGAAATTGACAATTATTAATATTTTCCGACAAAATATCAGGGCGCTCCGGAGGCGCCCTTTTTGGTGGGAATTCGCTTCGCACGCCTGCCGGACGACTTGTGCGCCGATCGGGGGGTGCGTGTTTTTTTTGGCAAAAATCTGCCGTGAAGCCGGGTGAGCCGCATCACTCTGCGGAACACTTTGGAATTGCGGAGCTTGAGGAATATGAACGGATCGGGTCTCGAATTCACTTCGAAAATCCACGGAAAACAGTTGCGGTCGAGCCCCACGTCCACGCCGATTTCCTTCAATCGGGGAAAGGCGGTTTGCATATGTGCAGCAACCTTCAGCCCCAGATCGGAAAGCTCTTTTTGGAGCGTTTTGCTTTCGTTCGCATTCAAGTGGGGCTTGAGCAAAACAGGAAGCGGCAAAGGAGTGCCGCCGTTATGATAATTGGTCACAATTCGCCGCGGATGGGCGACACGCCCGATCGTCCCGGTGTGCTCCCATTTGTTCTGCTCATTTTTTTGCACCATGATGCGGATATCGAACGGGCGATTGTTGTAGCGGAGCATGCGGATGCCTTTTTGCACCAAATAAGTGCGCCTGCCGAATTTTCCTTGCATCGATTTGACGAAAGCGTCGAACTTGCCGAACCGGTAGGTCCGCGTATTGTGCGTGTAGACGTAGTTGGTCAATTTCCCGTTTTTCACCATTTCAGCCTTCATAATTCCGAATCCTCCGGTGCCGAGACTAGGTTTGACATACACCATCCCGTATGTTTTCAGCATCGAATCCAGCGCTTCTTTAGACGCTTTTCTCGTCTCGGGGACAAAGCGAGCCAACTCCTTGCTGCGGTTCAATAGCCGGGTTTTGCCCCATTTGTTGTTGTCATACCGTACCATATGATCCCTCCGCCGGAACCGCCCGCTGTCTGCGGCCGCCCCTTGACTCCTGTCTGAAACAGTGTTGTTATATCGTATGGCGTTCGGCCGGTTTGTTTCAGGCGGGGAGCAAGAATGGGCGAGGGAATTTTTTCATTTATTTTTCAGAAAACTAAAGTATAGTTGAGCTGATAGACAAACATAATAGGAGGGAAATTTTTGGAGCAAATTGGAAGAAAATCGGCATCCGCTTCGAATTGGATACCTGCTCATGAGCGGAAATGGGTATATGCGGCGCTCGTTGTGTCCGTCGTATTAGTATGTTGGGAAATGTGGAACTTGCTGCATCTGTCCCCGGCGGTCGTGCAAAGCAAACGATTCGAACATACGTTTAAAAATTACGGTTCCGATGCGAGGCTGGCGTTATTTGTCGTGCTGGCGAACTACGTTCTCCTCCTGATCGTCAAACAGCGCGTTTTTGACAGCTTTCGCAGCGTGAAAAAAGGGCTTGCCGCGCTTTTGCGGTTCGTCCGTACATGGCATGTCCCTGCTGCAATTATAGCTATCGGCTTCATCGTTCTTCATGCAGTCGCCGTGTTTATGCACGGTTTTGCCTTTGATTTCAACAACATCAGCGGCTTGCTTGCGCTGTTGGTTCTGCTGCCGGTGCCGGTGTCCGGGCTGTTCAGATACAAGAGATTGGACCGGAAATGGCATTTGCGGCTGGGTCTGGCGTTCGCCGTGTTGTTTTTGATCCATGCTTTTCTGTAGCCGACCGCCGCGCTTGCCCTACACGTCCAAAGCCGGCTTGCCCGGCAAGCAGGCCGTTTTTATCCCATGACGAACCCGGGGGTCATCTTGAGCGCCATGGAGGGGAGTATGAACAGCCCTTCCAGGCCGCCCGATTGCAGCAGCCCGAGACCGGGATCAGGCCCCAAAATAAAGGCGGCTGTAGAAAAAGCGTCGGCGAGCATGGCGTAAGGTGCAATGACCGTACAGCTCAGTACGTCTGTCCGGCTTCGTCCGGTTTGCGGAACAATCAGGTGATGTTCGCCGGGCAGTTGCGGATTTTTTCTTTCATAGCCCCCGGATGTACAAACGGCCGTATCGAAAAGCCGCAGCAATCCGATATTCTCGTCATGCCGAAGCGGGTGCCGGATGCCTACTTGCCAAGGCTCGTCCCTGGCATTCAATCCCCCGACGTACAAATCTCCGCCGGCCTCGACGAGAAAGCCTTCGAACGGCTGAAGCTCCTTGACGGCCAGATCGATGGCGAACCCTTTTGCCAGTGCTCCCAAATCCAGAAGGAGCGGTTTTTTCAATAAAAGAGTACGATTTTTTTCGTCGAGCTGCACATCCCGAAAGGAAACGGACGCATGTTCTTCTAACTCATCCGTTACGGGCTGTCCGGTCAGGTAGTGATGCTTGAAGCCGAGCGCAGTCATACGGCTGCCGACCGCCGGATCGAAGCTTCCGTTCGTCAAGGAAGCGACCGTCAGTGCAAACCGGACCAGCTCAAACAACATATCGCTGACCCGGACCGGACTGCCGGGCTGCTTGAACAGCTGCCGGACTTCGCTATCGTCCGAAAACCGGCTGCACACGCTCTCGACGAGATGAAACGATTGCAGGACGCGTTCGATTTTGCGCAGTGCCTCTTCCTCGGGCTGCGATGTAATCACTTCGATGTGCACCGTCGTTCCCATCGAAAGAGCCTTTCTGGCCACTGTTTTTCTATCCGCCATGGCGATGTCCCCCTTGAAATGGTTTGATTTTTTTATCTTACGTTAAAATAATGAAATCAAACTGAAATTACCGGAACAGGCTCGCCGCGCCGGGAGACAGCGCATCCTTCCGCAACACATGTCTCTCCTGTATGGGTTACGAAACTGAAGTGGGGGGGGCGAGGCGGCTTTGCAGGAAAAGCCTGCGAAAGTGCAGGAATTTTTTGCGAAAAGGGTCCGTTTTGGCGAAAAGCCTGCGAAAGTGCAGGAATTTTCGATTACAGCGGGTCTGAGCTCATGTTCGCGGCGAAAAGCCTGTACAATTGCAGGAATTCTTCGCGGGCAGCGATTAAGAACGCAAATTCATGTATTTTTGCAGGTTTTCTTCGCGACACCAGGCAGGTTATGCGACTGGCTCGGGCGTCTGGGTTTCTCCGTATCCTGCACTTTTGCAGGTTTTCCGCTTAACGTTGCAAATGGGGGGATAGACATGAATATTTTGCTCGTTGAAGATGACAGGAAGCTTGGCGAGTTGATTCAATATAAGCTGAAAAAACAGCTGTTCCGGGTGGAATGGGCCCAGGATGCGGATGCTGCGGCGGATTTTATGGAAAGATATCCGTTTGATATTTACATTTTGGACTGGATGATTCCTGGGAAATCAGGCGTGGAGCTGTGCAAGGAAATACGCATGAAAAAAAATCAGACGCCGATTCTGATGCTGACCGCGCGCGATGCCGTTACAGACCGGGTGCAGGGACTGAATGCGGGAGCGGACGATTATTTGGTCAAGCCATTTGATTTCGAGGAATTGATCGCGCGCCTGAACGCGTTGTACCGGAGGAAGGAAACGGCCTGGGAAGGGGAAGTCAAAGCTTTCGGCGATACGCTTGCCGTCCATTTGACAACCCATGAAGTGTATAGAAACGGTGTTCCCGTCATGCTTTCGCGGCGCGAATTTCAATTGCTCTCGTTCATGGCGAACCATCACGGACAAATATTAAGCAGGGAGCAGCTGCTCGACCGGGTATGGGGAATGGATGCGGACATCACTTTGAACGCTGTCGATGCGACAATCAAGCTGCTGCGCAAAAAATTGGACGATCCGTTCCCGGACAAGCTCATTCACAATGTGCGGGGACTCGGGTACCGCCTGCTGGCGAAAGGGGGAGAAGGGGACCCGTGTTCGAGCGAACGAGAAAGCGATTGACTTTGCTGTTCGGCGGCATTTTGGCCGTAATCTTGATCGTCGTTACCGTTATTTATTACCTCATCCTGCAGCAGACGCTGCAAAAGAACGAGCGGATTCACTTGGCCAACGTGCACGATAAAATGAACCGTCAATGGGAGCACCGGGTGGAAGAGCAGCGAAAAACACGCGGCGACAAGGCGGACGGGCACGAAACGAAAAACATGGAATGGGCGTTCCTGCAATCGGATGAGCTTGCCGTATTGGTAGCTCCCGATGGAAAGACGTCGGCTTCGCCCACCGCTTTTACGGCCATGGGAGCTCAACTGCTGCAATGGGCCCAGAACCGGCAGTACTTGGGGGTGCAAGGAGACGTTTTTCAGCTCGACGACGGAGGGGCTAAAGAAACTTTTTTAGCAAGCACGAACACGTTGAGCCTTTCCGGCGGAACTTATTGGGTAGCCGTGAACATTTCCGACGATCTCCTATTGATCGGGCAAATGAAGCTGTTATTGTCCGTTTTTTCGATAGTGCTGCTGACGGTTGCCAGCGTTGTAGGTTATTTTTTTGCCGGAAAAGCGATAGTGCCGATAAAAAATTCGTTTTTTCGGCAAGTCGAGTTTACGACTAACGCCTCGCATGAACTGAGAACGCCGCTTAGCGTCATCCATTCTTCGGTAGAGCTGCTGGAAGAGTGCAAAGAAGCTCTCCCCGATTTTGAACAGCGCGTTCTGACAGGCTTGAAGGATGAAGTGAAGCGCATGATTCGGCTGGTGGAATCTTTGCTGACTTTGGCCCGCAGCGATGCGAAAGTGTCGGTCTACAGGCAGGAGCCGGTCGATTTGGCCCGAATAGCGGCCCAGGCGGTTCAAGCGATACAGACATTGGCGCGAAAAAAAGAGATTTATTTGCATATGGACCTCTCCCATAAGGAAGAAGCGGCCGTTCAAATCGAAGGAAACGAGGACCAATTGCGGCAATTGGTTTTGATCGTGCTGGACAATGCCATTAAATACACCTCCGCAGGGGGAGAGGTTACAGTCGCGTGTCATAGAGGCAAACATGCCGGAGCGGTTCTGCAGGTCACGGATACGGGGATCGGGATGTCCAGGGAGGAGCTGCCGCACATTTTTGAACGGTTTTACCGGGTGGATAAAGCGCGGTCCCGGGAATTTGGCGGAGCGGGATTAGGGTTGTCCATTGCAGCGGAAATATTGCGGCAGCACCGGGCGTCAGTCCATGTCGAGAGTGAAGCTGGAAAAGGGAGCCGCTTCGAATTCGTGTTTGGATCTTAGCTTTTTTCACTTTGTTTTCACTTTCGTGCCGTAAAGTATGCGGTAGACAAGAAAGCAAAGGAAGTGTTGTTGATATGGCACGAATGGGAAAAAAACTGGTCGCTCTTTGTTCGACCGCAATCGGCATCGTCTACTCCGCCGGTTACATGATCAACCAGCCGCCGGCGCAAACGGTCCTGCCGTCAACGTCTGACTCTTACTCAGCATCTGCGTTTGCGCAGGGGCTGACCGCCGAAGAGACTCCAGGCTTAACGACGGAGCCTTCCAAAACGATGCAGCCCTCTACCGTTCCGGTCCCGACTTCGGCTTCGGCTCCGGCCTCGACTTCGACTGTGAGTTCGGTTCCGGCCCCGACTTCGACCCCGATTTCGACTCCAACCACAAAGCCGGTACCGAGAGCGTCCGCCGAACCGCCCAAACCGACAGCTCCGGCCAAAGCGGCATCCAAATATAAGGACGGAACTTATACCGGTTCGGGTACGAACCGTTTTGGCACAGTTGCGGTGAGCCTTTCGATTGTTAAAGGTAAAATCTCATCCGTCGTCATCACGGAATCCAAAACCCGTTATCCTCAGCGCTATATCGATTCGCTGCCCAGTCAAGTCGTTGAACTGCAAAGCGCCGCTGTCGATACGGTCAGCGGGGCCACCCGGAGTTCGGAAGATTTTATCGAAGCCGTACAAGTAGCGCTGAAGCAAGCGCAAGTATAGAGAGTGGAGGATGAACGGTTATGAAGAAGACCGAATCTGCCCGGGATACCGGCAAAAAAGCAGTACGCATATGGAACACGCCCAAAGGATTTGTCATGCTCATGCTGTGCCTCCTGCTTGGCCTGGAGATAGCTTATACGCGAGAGTACCAAGGGCTGCTCCATGCAGGCGTCGCAATTTTTGCCGCCGCGCTTGTCGACGTGTGGGTCGGCTTGCTGCAAAAAAGGAAACGCCTGTTTCCGGACGGAGCTATCGTCACCGGGCTGATCGTAGCTCTGGTCCTGAGCGTAAAGGAGCCTTGGTATATCGCTTTGGCAACTTCGCTGTTCGCGATCGTATCCAAGCATATATTGCGGGTGAAGCGCAAGCCTGTTTTTAACCCGGCGGCATTCGGATTGCTGTTGTCCGTCTTCGTATTTTCAAGCGGCGAGGATTGGTGGGGAAGTTTGACGGATCTGCCCGTCTGGGCTGTGGGCATCATGCTTGCAATCGGATTTGCGGTTGCCGGGAGGGCGAACAAATTTCCGCAGGCGTTTTCTTTTTTAGGCGCATACTTTACGATTTTGCTGGCGCTCGGCATATTTCATATCGGCGAAGTCGCGGAACTGTACCAGTCTCCATTCATTAACGCCGTTTTGTTTTTAAGCTTTTTGATGGTTACAGATCCGCCTACCTCTCCCGGCAAATATGCGGGACAAATCTGGTTCGGCGTGTTCGCGGCGATCGTCAGCATCGCATGGAATCTGACATACGGCGGCATTTCATTTCTCCTGGTCGGATTGATCGCCTCCAACCTGGTTCATGCCGCGACGCATGCGGTTAAAACGAAATCGTTGAATAAAGAGCCGATACGAAGTGTACAGTAAAAATTTTCCAATCGAAGCTCGCGGTTCCCTATAAAATCCTGCCGGCCAAAAGCTTGACCGTCTCAAGTCCGGATTCGCCCAAGGCGACGCTTCGCGCTTCGGGGAAGGCCTGATTGGCAAGGTCGGAGAGCACATGGCCGGGAGGCATTTCCACAAACAGCCGGGCTCCCAGTTCGAACATCAGGGAGACGGTGTCATGCCAGCGCACCGGATGGGCGACGCCGAAAGCCAAATCGTCCCGGATTGCGGCGGCATCCGTCAACAACCGCGCGCGGCGGGCTCCGGCATACGGCACGCTAGGGCGGCGCAGGCTGATCCGGTCCAGCGCTTCGGCCAACCGGGCGGCGGTGGAGTCAAGCAGCCCGCAGTGCGAAGGGACGCTTACCGGCAGCATGACGCCTTTGCGCGCGCCGGCCGATCCGGCCGCTTGGAAAAGGGCTTGAATGCCTGCGAATTTGCCGGAGACGGCGATTTGGGAAGGGGCATTCAAATTCGCGATATGGACCGGCGCTTCGGGCGTAGAAACTTGCCCGATCAAAGCGAGCAGCCTGCGCTCCGTCAGGCCGGTAATAACGCCCATCCCGTAGCCCCCGGGATATGCGCTCTCCATGCATTCCCCCCGCAGTTTGACGAGAGTCAGCGCATCGTCAAAAGCCAGCGCTCCGGAGGCGACGGCGGCTGCGAAGGCCCCGACCGAATGCCCGGCGACCATGTCCGGCACGATGCCTTCCGCTTGCAGCGCGGCGGCGGCTCCGACCCCGGCCGCGAGCAAACAGATTTGCACCCAAACCGTGGAGCGAAGATGCCGGTCATCGTCTACGGACAGCACGTCCAGCCCCAGCACCTCGCTTGCTTCTTCCAATACAGCCTTGACAGCCGGATGATCCGGCAAACAATGCAGCATGTCCGCGTGCTGCGAGCCTTGTCCGGGAAACAAAAAAACGATGCTCATCGTATCCTCCTATCCGCTTGCGGCGACCAGGGATCGGCCGTTAACCGCGGCCCCTCGGAAGTCCGCAGCAGCACCTGGCGCTCTCCGCGGGCGTACTCGATCAGCGACACAGCGCCGCAAGAGGTCTCGATCTGCACGTCGAGGCGAACCGGCAGCACATCCTGCAGCCGGAGCAAGCCGCGTGCTTCCTCGACCGATAACGGGGCGTCCGCCCGAATCGTCACGTCCAGGTCGCTTCCTGGTCCGGCGGTTTCCGTGCCGCTCGCCAGCTCGAAGCCGACGCTGCCCGCCGGTCCCCATGCGGCGCCCAGCCCCGTGAAAAAAACGTCCGCCTCCTCCAGCGCGGCGATGGCCGGCACGAGCCCGGAGCGGGGAGCGCTCCGCCATGCTTTGCTTGCCGCAAGCTGCTGCGGCGTTATCCTTTCGATGGCGTCGCCAAGGGGCAAAAAGGCGGCATAACGCTCGTTCCGCCTGCGCCCCCGCACGCCGACCGGAGCCGCCCCCTGCAGCCAGGCGGCCCGGCGGACGACGACAAAGGGCGCTCTTGCCAGCGATGCTTCGACCCAGGCAAGCTCCGGTTCCGCTGCGCCGCGGGCGAGTGCGCCGGGACGGATGCGCACAATGTCATGCGGCGTCAGTTCCACAGCGCAGCCATGCGTTCGCGCACGCGGATCGAAGCGGCCCGGCCGGTGCGGGCTGCGTCGGAAGCAAGGCGGCCGCCCAGACCGCCGTCCCCGGTGCGGACGATCGCGATAGCGTCCGCCAGCAGGCCGCGGACGCGCTCCACATCGTCCGCTTCCGGAGCGTCTGCGCGAATGCCGCCGATCAGTTCGTCCACGGCACCGAGCGAAGCGAACGACTTGATGTCGTAGGCGGTCGCCGGCACTTTTCGGGCGGCTTCCTCCAACTCCGCGACCGTTCTGCGGGTGACGCGCGCCGCCGATGTTTTGGACATGACCTGCACGACGACGCCCGGGTCGTCCAGAGCGAGAATCCGGCTCGCCTGCAGGCCATGCGCCAGAAAAGCGCCGGAAATGGCATTGCCGACGAGCAGCGCAATCACCGGATGCCCGGCTAGCCGTGCCGATGCATAGGCGTCGACGGCCGCCGCGCAGGCCAGATGGATGCCGAGCAGCTCCTCCATGTAGCCGTAGGCTTGGCTCGGCACATCGACGATGGCGACGATGGCGCGCTTATGCCCGCCGGCGTCCTGCTCGATGGCGTCGCGAATATGCCGCGCTAGCGTCCAGCCTTCGTCGATGCCGACTTCGCCTTTGCGGGCCCGCGGAAACCGGCTGTTCGGATTCGGCGCGACCGCTATGTAGCGGACGCGTTCCTTGCCGAGCGCCGCATCCGCGCAAAGCACCGCCGGAGCGCCGGGGAGCGGGCTTCGCGAAGCGCCGGACAACCGCTCGAACCACGTTCGTCCGCGGCTGTCCGAACTGCCCGCGGTTTCGCTCCATCTTTGCTCCAACCACGCGACGGAGCCGCCGGAAGCTGCCGTACTTTCCGTTCCCCACAGCGTGCGCAGCGTTTCTCCGCCGATTTTTACGGCGGGATCGATTGCGGCAAGCTTGCCCAGAAAGCGCTCCACATCCGCGCTTCGGTGTACGGGCGGAATGCCGCGGCCGAACGATTCCCCGACGGCCCTGCGGACCGCTTCCGCCGTATCGTCGGCGAGCATATCGGCAAGCGCCGTCCCTTGCCGCTGCTCGCCGCCCGTCGTTCGCCAGATCAGGCGGCGGTCGCTTGCATCCAGCTCGGCGATCCCCGCTTCCTGCTCGATCACTTCAGGCCCGTTCAGCCCGAGCCGGCCCTGCTTCGTCATCACGAGCCGGCTGCACAGCGCAGCGCAGATCGACATCCCGCCGAAGCAGCCGATCAAACCGGGAATGACGCCGACGACCGGCACGAACCCGCGCAGCGCGACAATGGCGGCACCGATCTCGGCGATCGCCAGCAGCCCGTAGTTGCCTTCCTGCAGGCGCACGCCCCCGGTATTCAGCAGCAGCACGGGCAGCACAGGCTTGCCGTCCCGGCAATCCCGCAGCGCGAGCTCCAGCGCTCCGGCCATTTTGGCTCCGGCCACTTCACCAACGCCGCCGCCCTGAAACGCGCCGTCCATGGAAATGACGACGGCAGGCTTGCCGCCAAAACTTCCGCGGGCGACGACAACCCCGTCATCGCTTTGCGGAACGATGCCCTGCGCCGCGAGATGGGGCGATTCGAAACGTTCGAACGGGTCGAGCAGTTCCCTGAACGTCCCTTCGTCAAGCAGCGCTTGAGCGCGTTCGCGGGCATTCAGCTCGATAAAGCTTGTCTCTTTTTGCGTGCGCACATTCATCGTTCCAACACCTCGATTGCTTGGGCCAGCCGCAGCGAGACCACGCCGGGCGTTGCGCCGTAATCGTTAATCTGTATGGACGCCGCAATCGGATGCATATAAAAAAATTTATCGAGCACGGCTCTCCACGTTTCTTCAAACCCTTGCACCGACGTACGGATCCGTACGTGCGCATGCAAGCCGGCGGAAGGCTCTACCAATATTTCCAAATCTCCTGATCCGACGGCTCCCACGTGGGCCCGCGCGGCAAGCTTCCGCGCAGCATCATATTGAAAGTTCAGCGTCTCCAAGTTTCGTACACCTCCGTTAGTGATTGAGCGGCACAGCCGTGGGCCGCAGTCCGTCGGCCGGAGCGGAAGCCATCCGCTCCAGACTGTCCAAAAACAAAGCGGCGGCAAGCAGATCCGCGCTGCCTCCGGGGGATATGCGCAGCCGGACACACGTTTCGGCCAGCCTCTGCAAGAGGAACCACCCTTCGGGGGCGGACGTTCCGCCCGCAGCGAGGATGTTTTGCGCGCCCTGCTGCGCCTCCCGGAGCGCTTCCATGCCGCCCCGGTGCAGCAGGCACGTATCGTCGAGCCGGCTCATGACGGCCAGCAGCGCGTCCAGGCGGGCCAAAGTTTCCGGCACGCCCCGCTTGCGCGCTTCCCGCAGCGCCGGCAAGGCGGCCCCGATAACATGCGGAAAAGCCTGCTCGGCTTCTCCGCGGGCCCCCGCCGCCCCGAACCGCTGCCGGACTCTGCTTCCGTTCGATTCGCGCGGGGGATGGAAGCAGTCCGGGTATTTGGCGATTTCGCCGGCGATGGCGGCGATTCGCTCCGGCGCGGCGCGCCGCCCGGCGATGGCCGCTCCCGCCGTCAGCAGGCCGAGCGCCCAGATCGCGCCGCGGTGGGTGTTGATGCCGCCGGTGGCGGCCATCATCCGCGCTTCCGCGTCGCGCCCGAGCTGCGCCAGCCGTTCGCGAAGCGGCTGGCCGGGAGCTTGCCCGCAAGCGGCGCGGGCCATCAGCGCGAAGCCTTCGCGGAGCGAATGCGCGGAGCGGATCATCAAGCCGATGTGCAGATCGGCGTGGGCGCCCGGGCCGCTGCGGTCGACGAGGCCCGGCTTCGGCGTCAGCTCCGCTTCCTCGATGAGCGCGGCGACGGCCAGCCCGGCAAGCTCATCGGCTTCCGCCGGCGCCGGCTGCGGTAAATGACAGGTGCAGGTGAGTTTCATCATTTACCAGCTCCTGAATTTAGCCGGCGGCTCATACAAGCCTCCGGACCAGTCGACCAGTTCCTCGGCGCTTCGTGCGGCTAGCAGCGACCGTTTGGCATCGGTGCGGCGGACGCCCAGATCTTCCGGGAACGCGACAAGCCCGTCCGCACGCAGCTGATCGTTAAGCGCGTAATCGTGGCTTCTGCCGAGCGGAGTAACGCCGGCGACGGCGGCGATGGCAAGCTTGCGTTCCTCCAGGTTCCGTGCTTTGTACACATAAGCGACGCCTTCTTCGGTGACGACATGCGTCACGTCGTCGCCGTAGATCATGACCGGCGCAAGCGGCAAGCCGGCGCTCCGGCCGACTTCGATCGCGTCGAGCGATTCGACGAAAGTGGGGATGCCCCCGCGCTGGAACGTTTCGACCATCTGGACGACAAGCTTGCGGCCGCGCACGAGCGGATGGTCCGCCGTTTTCATGTCGAGCCAGGCGGGCGTCGGGTGCCTCCGCCCCCGCGGGTCGTGCCCCATGTTAGGGGCGCCCCCGAAACCGGACAGCCGGCCCGACGTCACGGTGGAAGAATGGCCTTCCGCATCCATTTGCAGCGTGGAGCCGATGAACAGATCGACGGCATATTGTCCGGCCATCTGGCAGTAGGCGCGGTTGGAGCGGAGACTGCCGTCGGGGCCGGTGAAGAACACGTCCGGCCGCGCCGCGACGTACGCCTCCATGCCGACCTCGCCGCCGAAGCAGTGCACGCTCTCGACCCAGCCACTTTCGATCGCCGGAATGAGCGTCGGATGCGGGTTGAGCGCCCAATGCCGGCATATGCGGCCGCGCAGTCCGAGCGATTCGCCGTAGGTGGGGAGCAGCAGTTCGATCGCCGCCGTGTTGAAGCCGATGCCGTGATTCAGGGATTGCACCTGATGGCGTTCGTAGACGCCGCGAATGGCCAGCATGCCCATCAAAATTTGAATGTCCGTAATTTGCCGCGGATCGCGCGTAAACAATGCCTCCAGCGGATAAGGCTTGTCGGCGGGGACGACGACGTCGACCCAGGAAGCCGGAATATCGACGCGCGGCAGCTCGTCGACGATCTCGTTGACCTGCACGATCACGATCCCGTTGCGGAAGGCCGCCGCTTCGACTATCGCCGGCGTCTCTTCCGTATTCGGCCCCGTGTACAGGTTTCCGTGCCGGTCCGCCTTGTCCGCAGCGACCAGCGCAACGTCGGGAATGAGGTCGACGAACATGCGGGCGTACAGCTCCAAATAAGTATGGATCGCGCCGATTTCCAACTTGCCGTCCTCGACCATTTGGGACATGCGCAGGCTCTGCGGCCCCGAAAAGGAAAAATCGACTTTCCGGGCAATGCCGTATTCGAAAATATCGAGGTGCTCGCGCCGCGAGATGCTGGATATGAGCATATGCAGGCCGTGGATTTTGCCGGGATCGACTTTGGCAAGCGATTCGGACAAAAAAGCGGCTTGCTTCTGATTGTTTCCTTCCAACACGACCCTGTCGCCGGGTAAAATCAGCGCTTCGAGCGCTTCCACGATGCTGCCTGTCGGCAGCAGACGCCCTTCCATCAGCCGGCTTGCCTGCCGCAGCCTCCGCGCTTTTTCGTCGCGCCGCGTCGTCCAGGAGCGCGCCGCTTGCGCATGTATCGTTTGATTCATACCGCATCCTCCTCGTTCGGGGTACTAGGAGTCCGACATCGGACAGACTCCTGTATGTGTATCCTTTTGAAAATAGTATACAGGTAGTCTATACATATCGGATAATATATAATTATGTATAAGAATTATATTCAATATCGAATAGATGAGGGGTTGCCATGGAGCTGCTGCAGCTAAAATATTTTCAAACCGTCGCCAGGCTGGAGCATATGACGAAGGCGGCGGCGGAGCTTCGCATTCCGCAGCCTGCGCTGAGCAAAATGATTTCCGCGCTGGAGAAAGATTTGGATGTCAAACTGTTCTACCGCACCGGAAAATATATTCGTTTGAACGCATATGGCAAAGCGTTCCTCCGAAAAGTGGACACCGCCATCGCGGCTTTGGAGGACGGGAAGAGGGAGATTCGGGATATGTCGGGGGAGACCGGCGGCAGCATCGAGCTTGCCGTTCTGGTCGGCTCGCACCTGCTGCCGGATTTACTCGCTTCCTTCCGGCTAAAGCATCCGCAAATCAGCTTTCACTTGCTGCAGCATGCTTCCCTCGCGGCGATGCGCTCCGATTTCGATCTGTGCCTGTCCTCTTCGCCCGTGCCCATTCAAGGCGTGGAGAGCAGAGCGCTGCTTACGGAGGAAATTTTTCTTGCGGTGCCCTGCGGCCACCGGCTGGCAAGCCGCGGAAAAATCCGGCTGAGCGAAGCGGCGGACGAGGGGTTCGTCAGCCTGCGGCCGGGCAAAAACTTGCGGGAAACGGCGGACGCGCTGTGCCGGCAGGCGGGATTTGCGCCCCGCATCATTTTCGAAAGCGACGACCCTGCGACGGTCCGCGGGTTGATTCGGGCCGGACAAGGCGTCGGCTTCATCCCTTCCGTGACCTGGGGAGGAGCGACCGGCTCGGCCGTCGAGCTGCTTCGGATCGAAGAGCCGAGATGCGAACGCACGATTTGGCTGTCGTGGTCCAAAGACAAGTATCTCACCGAAGCTGCGGCGAGATTCCGCGAATTTACAGCGGACTATTTCAGACAGATGGCGCAGAGAGAACCGGCTGGCCGGCAGGGGACGAGAGCGGATTTTGAAAATAGGTTGTAATTATCTGAAATTTCTGATATAAATAGTTCATCGAAATTTTTGGGCGTGTTACTGGCGTAAACGTGGAGTACCACGAGGGAGCACAGCTTTTATAAAGCCGTACGCCTGGGCAAAGTATTCGGTCATTGACCGGATGCTTTTTTTATTATTTTCAGGGGAGATGAGCCTATGGAGCAGGTACGGCAGGCAAGAAACGTAGCGATATTGATTTTTGAGGGGGTTGAAGTGCTGGATTTTGCGGGCCCGTTCGAAGTGTTTACAACAGGAAGCGGCAGAGGGAAAGACTTCCGGGTCTATACGGTGGCCGAACAGGAGGGACCCGTTGCCGCATCGGGCGGCTTGAGCGTTACCCCGGGGTATACGATCCGCAATTGTCCGCCTCCTGATATTTTGCTCGTACCCGGCGGCCGGGGGGCGCGAAAAGAAATGCATAACGAGACGCTTACCGATTGGATTCGCGAGGCGTCGCGTCAAGCGGAGCTTGTTTTGTCGGTGTGCACCGGGGCTTTAATTTTAGCCAAAGCGAACCTATTGGAAGGATTGAAGCTTACGACGCACCGTCTGGCAATGGACGAATTGCAGGAAGCGGCCCCGAAATCGTCGCAAATATTGGAAGATGTCCGGTATGTGGATAACGGAAAAATAATTTTGTCCGCCGGTGTATCTGCGGGGATCGATATGTCTTTGTACGTTGTAAGCAAGCTGCTTGGAGAAGAAAGACGCCGGGAAACGGCAAACATCATGGAGTGGCAGTAAACCCCCGAAAATCAGCTTGTGGATAAAGTGGCAGGTTAGAGGAACCGGAGGTGGTACAGCCGATCTTCCACAATCCGCGCCTCCCCTGCACGGGTTGTGGCGCTGAAGTGGACACGCCTCTTCTGTTCTGGTTGAGGATCTGGAGCGGGTGGCATGGCGACTCCGCAAGTAGAAAGCCTGCAAAAGTGCAGGCTTTTTCTGCAAAAGTGGTACATTTTGGAGAAAAGCCTGCGATTGTGCAGGAATTTTCGATTGAAACGGGCCTGGGCTCATGTTCGCGGCGAAAAGCCTGCACAATTGCAGGAATTTTTCGTGGACGGCGCATTCGTTGAGCAAAAACTGCACTTTTGCAGGTTTTCTTCGGGCAACGAGGCAGATTGTGCGGTCGGCGCTGACGTGTGGGTTTCTGGACAGCCTGGATAGTGCGGCAATTTCAGTAAAACCGAGTCAGAGCCCCTGTATCCGATGAAAAGCCTGACATTTGCAGAAATGTTCCTTTACCGGCACAGCACTTTCACTAATTTCCCCCTACGCTGCCAGACAAGATGACTGCCGGCTCCGGCCGTGTGCGTTTATGCCTTTTATCATCATGGGTGCCGCCCAGCAGCACGGAGGCTCTTACAGGCATATCCTGCGCAACCAGGCAGGATATGCCGCCGACTCCGGCTTTGCGCTTTTGCGCCACCCAGCAGCACGGAGGCTCTTACAGGTATATCCAGCGCAACCAGGCAGGATATGCCGCCGGCTCCGGCCTTGCGCTTTTGCGCCGCCCAGCGGCACGGAGGCTTCCCTCACCACCCGCGGGGTGGTTTTTTTATTTTGAAAACGCTAAACAAATTTTCCGCTTTATAGGCTATAATAGATGGCATGGCAACAACATATCGAAATATTCGCTCTCAAGCGGAGGAGAGACTGGCTAACGATGGCTAACAGCGTGCTTCAAAAATTAGGCTTGCACATGACCCCGGAGACGAAATACAACTTTTACTGCGATTTCGGCGCCGGCACTTTATTCAGTCTCTTTAATGTCGTTTTCAATCAGTTTTATATTCCGATTGCGATCCGGCAAGGGGCGACCAACCTGGAGGTCGGCATTTTGGCTGCAGCTCCGGCGATCGGCCTGCTGTTTTCGCCGATTTGGGCGTCGCGGATCGAGCAGTCGAGCCCCAAGCCGTTTGTCGTCCTTCCGAGTTTGATCGGGAGGCTGCTTCTGTTGTTTCCGGCTTTTTTCGGACATCCGACAGTGTATGTGGTGACCGCCATCGTCTTTCAGCTTTTAATGGGCATACAGGCGCCGGCTTACGCTGCGCTGGTGACGCGCATGTACCAGCCGGATTTGCGGGGCAGGCTGATGGGCTACGTTCGCGTCGCGATGGGGGCGCTGATGATTCCGCTCGCTTATTTTATCGGCTTCTGGACGGACAAGTCGGGGCCGAGCGGGCCGCTGATCGTTTCCGCCGTAACCGGGGTGCTGTCCATTCTTTCCCTGGCCCGGGTCAAGGAAATAGGCCCGGTCAAGAAGCGCCCGCCGCGCAGCTCGTCCATCCGGGAGCAGTTCAAGCTGGTGAAGGAACACCGGGAGCTGCTTTATTTTTTCGGGGCGACGATGCTTGCCGGTTTCGGCAATATTTTGGCCAGCCCGCTGTACCAGATCATCCAGGTCAAGACGCTGCATTTGAACAATACGGAGATCGGCATTGCGCGGATTTCGTACTATACATGCCTGCTGCTGGCTTATTTTATCGTCGGGTGGGCGATCGACCGGTTCAGCCCCAAGCAGACGCTCGTTTACGGGCTCGGAGCTTACACGGTCGTGCCGCTGCTGTACGGGATTTTCGGCAACTATCCTGCGGTCATTATCGGCAGCGGCATCCAGGGGATCGGCGACGCGATCTGGGATATCGGCATTCTCGCTTACGTATTTCGGGTCACGCCGGGGCGGGAGGCGGTCGTGTTCGGCATGCATTTGATGCTTTTCGGCATTCGCGGGACGATCGCTCCGTTACTCAGCACGGGGCTGTCGAGCCAGGTGCCCGTCGCCGGGCTGTTGATAGCGTCATCGGTTTGCGGATGTATCGGCACCATCATTTTTTTGCTGCAAAAAGGGGACAAGGCGTCCGTCGAATCCGGAATCGCCAAAAATATGTAACAAAGCAGCGGAGATCCGGCAGTCATGCCCGGGTCTCTTTTGCATTTGTATTTACATAATCTATACAATGCATATTCGCCGAATCGCGACGGGAATCCATTATAATGTTCATAAAAAGCCTGATTGCTCAAGGGGTATGGAACATGCGGCGGAAGCATCGATTCAAAAGTCTTTTCAGCGGATGGAAAATGCTCGTCTTCGTTACGGTCTCCTACACGGTTCTGTTTCTGATTGCCTCGCAGGGCTACATTATTGGCAAACAATCGACAACGACGATCGAAAAACAATACAACCAAATTATTTTCGACAAAATGGACGGGCTATCCGTAAATATTATTAATTACTTGAACTATATCGACGATTTTGCCCGCACCTTGTCGCTCAAACAGGACCTGATCGGCAAAATCCGGCAGGACCAGGATGTGCCCAAAGAAGAAATCGAGGGATATTTGAATTTTTTTCGCCTGCGCCTTCCTTTGTATATTCAAATTTTGACCGACCGGAATCGCGTGTTCGCGTATCCGCCTATCGATCCGGAAGAAGAGGAGAAATTCAAGCAAACGATCGCTTCGTTTCCGTGGTACGGGTCGCGCGCTTATTTGAACAACAGCTTTATCAATGCCGACGTAACCGCCGATTTTCATTACAGCGCCTTTCCGCATGCTTTGTACATCAGCAAAAATTTGCTCCAGGACGACCGTTCGCTCGGAACTTTAACCGTCAAGCTGAACGGTTCGGCCATCGAAACGCTGCTCGATACCGTGCGCATCAACCCGCTCAACGCGGTGTTGATTATTTCGTCGGACGGCAAGGTGCTGTTTGAAAATAACCGGTCGGCGGCGGAAATTTCCGGCTATCTGAAATCGCTCGACAGGAAAAGCATCGACGAATTGATCCGCAAAAACGGCGAGGAATCGGGCTCCGGCACAATCCGCATAGAGGGTCAGGACTACTACTATATTTACAAGCAAATTCCTTCGACGGCATGGCAGACGCTCTCGATCATACCTCTCGGTTCCCTGCAGGCCGAAAGCAGCAGCGTATGGCAGACGACCGTCATTACGACGGCTTTTTCCGTGCTGCTGCTGGCAACGTTCGGTTATTTTTTGTACGCGAAGCTTTTGCTACCTGTCAAACGGATGTCAGGCATCATACGCATTGCGGGAAAAGGCGATACTCCGGCGCGCTACGAATACGAAGGATTCAAGGAGCTTGAAACGCTGAATCAGGGGATTTACCAATTTTTCAACCAGATTCAGACGCAAATTCAAATGATCAAAACGGGCGAAAGCGAGAAAAGAAGGCTGGAGGTGCATGTGCTTCAGGAGCAAATGCGGCCGCATTTTTGGCACAATTCTCTGAATTCCTTGCGTTTTATGGCTGTGCTGCACGGCAATGCCAAGATGGCCGACGCGATCATGGCGCTGACGCGAATGGTCGATTACACGTTGAAAAGGTCGTACGATCTGTTCAGCAAAGTAGAGGAAGAGACGGACTATGCGCTGCAATACGTCAAATTTCAAGAAATGCGCTCGATGCAGCGGATTGAAGTCCGGCTGGATATGGATGAGGGGGCGGCTGCTGCGCAAATCCCCAAATTTACGCTTCAGCCCTTGCTGGAAAATGCGATTATTCACGGCTTTTCCGCGCCGTTTAAAGGGCAGCCGTGCCTTGGCATCGCGGTGCATGCGTCTGACGGCACGCTGACGATCCGGATCGAGGATAACGGCAACGGCATCGGCGGAGAGACACTTCCGTCTTTATTGCTTCCGGCGAGCGGCGAGGAGCGCAGGACAAGGACCAAGGGGATCACCCTGCTGAACTTGCAGGAACGGATTCGCCTGGAATACGGGAATGGTTACGGCATTCAAGTGTACAGCCGGCCGGGCGAAGGTACCCGGGTCGAGATAAGGCTGCCCTTAATCATAAGCGAGGAGAAAGAAGGCGGACGGCTATGAAGGTCATGATTGTCGAGGATGAAGTGCTGGTGAGGCTCGGTTTGAAAAAGTCCATCCCCTGGGTCACGCTCGGCATGGAGCTGGTCTGCGAAGCCGCCGACGGGGCCGAAGCGTACGAAATGTTCGTCAGGCACATGCCGGATATTGTGCTGGTCGATATCGAACTGCCGAAAATGGACGGCTTGCGGTTTATTCAATTTGCCAAAAAGCACCGCGAAGATGCGAAGTTCATTATTTTGACCTGCCAGCAGGATTTCAAATACGCCCGCAATGCGATTCAGTTGCAAGTGTCGGATTTTTTGCTGAAATCGACGCTGGATATGAATGAGCTGTGCCAAATTTTACAAAATATGGCTTTGGAGCTGCGCCTCAAGCGGGCTGGAAGCGGCGAGCCGGACATAGCCGGCGAAGACCCGTCGCTGCGCAGACAACGGTTCGCCCAAAGCTGGCTGAACGGCACGCTGCCGAAGCCGGAAGCGGCCAGCTCGGACGCGCAGCTGCGGGAGTTCGCTTCGGCGCTGCAGGCCGTCAGCTTCCAGGCATGGGCTGTCCAGCTGGGCGCGGATGCAGCGGAGGAGGAGCGGCTCCATCATGAGGAGGCGCTCGAACGGCATGCGGCCGGCCATTTTGCGGGCCGCTGTCTGGGCGCTGTCGCAGAGCGGGACAAGCTTCGGCTGCATCTTATTTTCGCGGGTTCTGTGGCCGCCGGTGAAATCAGGCGATGGAAAGAAGACGCGGAGCGCAGGCTGGGAGCGACGGTGACGGTCGCCGTTAGCCCCGCTTTTACGGACCCTTACGAATGGCGGCTGTACGATCTCCAGGCTTGCGGGCTGCTCCAGCTCGAATTTTACGACCGGCTTGGCGATGTGCTGACCGGCAGCGATTTGATCGGCGAAGCGATCGCAGAGCCTGTGCTGGCCGTTCAAACGGAGCTGTACTCGAGCCTGACCGCTCTGCAATTCGCCGAAATCCGCCGGCTTGCCCGCAAACTGTGCGAAGCGTTGACGCATCCCCCGTATCTATACCCCCATACGGTGAAAAACATGTTCACCGAAATGCTGTTCCGCATTTGGACTGCCTGCGAGACGATCGCCGAAGCTTCGAGGATTGCCAACTATCAGCTGGTCGACCGGCTGAATGCCGCAGTCCGTCTGGAGGACTTGCTGCATCTGTCCCTGGAAGAAATCGACCGGATCGAGCAAGCTTTGGCCGACAGCTATGCTCAGGACGATAAAGCCGGAATGGTGCTGCAAATCAAGCAGTATATCAAGTCGAATCTGCACAGGGAATTTTCGCTGCAGGACGTCGCCGACACGTTTCATATGAACCATTCCTATTTGAGCCGCATGTTCAGGGAAGTAACGAATTCCAGCTTCACCGAATACGTACTGCACGAAAAGACGGAGCTGGCCATGATGATGATGAGAAACGGGCTGCCGCTGACCGAAATTTCCGAGAGGCTGGGCTATCAAAATTTGAGCTCGTTTACCCGGATGTTTAAAAAAGTGCGCGGCGTTTCGCCGTCCCGCTACGAGCATTAACTTGATAAGCGTTTCGTCCGAAGATGATAAATCGGCGCGGTTGCCGAACCCTATTTTACGCCCCCTCTACAAATTCGCAACATACTGCCCCCGGCGTGCCGACTCCTTTGAAATAGATAAACAAACGGTCAAGCTCTGTCATGTCCAATCGTTCTCTCCGCTTTTATACTGAAAGTGAAAGGTGAGCCATTCTTAATCGGATAACGAAAAAGGAGAGAAATGATCCATGCAAAAGCACTTGAAATGGCTGCTGCTGCCATCTGTCGGTTTGACTCTGCTGGCGGGCTGCGGACAGTCGGCAGGCACGACGGCAAGCACGGCGTCAAGCAAATCCGAGCCCACGCCATCGGCGGCGGCGACCGCAGAGGCAAGCGCTAAGGCGAAGAACGATCCTGTTGAATTGACCTTTTATTATCCTGTCAATGTGGGCGGTCCGGTCATGAAAGTGATCGACGGAATGACCAACAAGTTCATGGAAACTCACCCGAATATCAAGGTGAAGCCGGTCTATACCGGCAACTACGGAGACAATACGATCAAAATCCAGTCCGGCATCCAGGCCAAGCAGCCTCCTGATGTAGCCGTGATGATGTCGACGGAGCTTTACAGCATGCTGGACTCCAATGCGATCATCCCGCTGGACGATTTCATCGCCAAAGACCCCGATATCCATATGAGCGATTTTTACCCGGCGTTTGTCGAAGATACCCAGACAGGGGGCAAAACGTACAGCATTCCGTTCCAGCGGAGCACGATCGTTTTGTACTATAACAAGGAAATGTTCAAGCAAGCCGGACTCGATCCCGAGCAACCGCCGAAAACATGGGACGATCTGATCGAATACGCGAAAAAGCTGAAAAGGGACGGACATGCGGGTCTGGAAATTCCGGGAAATGACGATTCCTATTGGATGCTGCAAATGTTCGCGTTCCAAAACCATACCGATCCGAAGCAAAACCTGATGTCCCAGGACGGCAAAAAAGTGATGTTCGACACGCCGGAAAATCAGGAGGCGCTGCAATTCTGGGTGGATCTGTCCCGCAAACACAAGGTGATGTCCGAAGGAATCATCGATTGGGCGACGGTGCCGACCGACTTCATCCAAGGAAAAACGGCGATGATGATCCATACGAGCGGCAATTTGACCAATGTGAAAAATAATGCCAAATTTGAATTCGGCGTCGCTTTCCCGCCGATGAAAAAGCAGTACGGTTCGCCGACCGGCGGCGGCAACATGTACATTTTCAAAGATACCGATGCCAAAAAGCAGGCCGCAGCCTGGGAATTCGTCAAGTTCATGACGCAATCGGAGCAAGCAGCGCAGTTTAGCGTAGGAACAGGTTATGTGGGCGTGCGCAAATCCGCTTTCGAAACCGATCTGATGAAAAAGTACGCAGCCGGCTTCCCGCAGGCGCTTGTCGCCCGCGATCAGCTGCAATATGCGCATGCGGAACTGTCCACGCACAATCACGGTAAAGTGTCGACGGCGCTGACGAACCAGATTCAGGCTGCCTTGTCGGGAACGATCGATCCGGCGGGTGCGCTGAAGAAAGCCCAGGAAGAAGCGGAACGCGCACTTGCGCCATTCAATAAATAATCGCCACAGCTCGGCGAAACATGCGGCCCATCGATAGCGCGACACACTCGCTCTTCCGATGGGCGCTGCAATATGAAAGGAGATTGTCCCAAGTGAACGCAATTTGGAGCGAGAGGATGAGACGCAACGGATTGGGCTGGAGCTTGCTGCTTCCTTCTCTGCTGTTTCTCGGCTTGTTCACCTATTATCCGATCGGCAAAACCGTGTGGCTCAGCCTGTTTCAAAAAGATTTGGCGACGCCGACGCCGCTCTTTAACGGGTTAGGCAATTACGCCGCCCTGCTCAAAGATCCCGTCTTTCTGAAAGTGTTCGTCAATAACTTGTGGTTCGCGCTCGGAACGGTGCCGACCTCGATGGCGCTCGCCTTTGCGATGGCGTTATTCGCCGACAAGGCGGTCATGGGGCGGAGCCTCGTTCGCGTCGCCTACTTTTATCCCAACATGATCCCGATGATTGCCGCAGCGAACATTTGGTTGTTCCTTTACACGCCCCGGTTCGGTTTGCTGGCGCAGCTCGCCTCGTGGGTCAGCCGCAAGGAAGTCAGCTTGCTCGGTCAGCCGGACACAGTCATGGGGGCGATGATCGTCATGATGATATGGAAAGAAGCCGGCTATTTCATGATTTTTTATTTGGCGGCTTTGCAGCAAATTCCTAAAGATTTGTACGAGTCCGCTTCCGTGGACGGCATCGGCTTCTGGAGCGTGCTGCGGCGCATTACGATTCCGCTCACGATGCCGACTACGCTGTTCGTGGCTGTCGTGGCCGTTACGAATGCGTTCAAGCTTGTCGACCATTTGTGGATTATGACCAAAGGCGGGCCGGACAATGCAAGCAGCCTGCTCCTGTACTACATCTACGATACGGCGTTCAGCTTTTACGATCAGGGGATGGGGGCGGCGATGACGGTCGTGCTGGTCGTTCTGCTGCTGATCGTATCTTCGCTGCAGTTTTTCGGCTGGGACCGCAAAATCCATTACGATTAAAACGCTCTGCGAAGCGGGTTTCGCCTAGCAGAAAGAGGAGGGATTGCATGGAATGGCAGATCGGGCTGGGGTTTGAACGCGAGCGGAGCAAACGGCATCAACCTTTCATCGAACGGTCCTTGTTGGAACGGAAACGGGGTTTGGCGGCTCGGGTGGTATGGCATATATGCATGCTGGCCCTTGGCATCCTGTGGCTGATTCCTTTCGCCTGGGTAGTCTGGACCGCTTTTCGCCCCAAAAGCGCCGCCCTGGGCTTTCACCCGTCATGGGACTGGACGCTCGACAATTTTGTGAAAGTATGGCACGAAGCTCCGTTCGGGCAATATTATTTGAACACGATACTAATTACCGGCGGGATCTTGTGCGTGCAGCTGTTTACGCTGACAATGGCCGCATATGCCTTTGCCAGAGTCCGTTTCGGCGGCCGGGACCCGCTGCTGATGCTGTTTCTCGTGCAGATCATGATACCGCCGGATGTGCTTATTTTTTCCAACTATCACGTGCTTAGCGAGCTGGGGCTGCTGGATACGAAGCTGGGCATCATGCTGCCTTATTTTGCTTCCGCGTTCGGCGTGTTTTTGCTGAGACAGTCCTTCAAGCAGGTTCCTTATGAGCTGGAGGAGGCGGCCCGGGTGGAAGGAATCTCCGTGATGCGCCTGCTGTGGAACATTTATGTGCCGTTATCGCGGCCTGTCTACGTTTCGTTCGCCCTTGTTTCCGCCAGCTACCATTGGAACAATTTCCTGTGGCCGCTCATCGTGACCAACACGCCGGCCAATCGGCCGCTTACCGTCGGCCTGGCGATGTTCGCCAAAGCTACGGAATCCGGCGGCCAGTGGACGGAGGTTTGTGCGGCTACGCTGCTCGTGGCGGCCCCTCTTTTTATCGGATTCGTGGTTTTTCAGCGGCAGTTTATAAGCAGTTTCATGCACTCGGGAATAAAAGGCTAGAAGTACGTCTTCCCAAGTAGAGAAGGAGGGCAGCGGAACGATGGATCAGCCTTTATCCAAACTATTTATGTACAAAAGCAGTCTGGACGACCTTCCGGAGCTGGAGCTTCCGGCGGGTTTCAGCCTGCGCCATTTTGCGCCGGGCGAAGAAGAGGTCTGGGAGCGCCTCATTGAGGCCTCGTTCGGGACGAAGATCACGTTCCACGAAAAAATCGGCCGGTTCCCGCATTTTCGCCCCGAGAAGGTGCTGTTTGTGTGCAGCGGCTCCGCGCCGGCAGCTACGGCGACAGCGTTTCAAAATGAGATGACCGATGAACACACCGGCTATCTGCATATGGTCGGAGCTTTGCCCGAGTATGCGGGCAGGGGCCTTGGTTACGGAGCGACCCTTGCGGCGCTGCATCGAATGAAAAGCGAAGGCCGCACGAGCGCGCTTCTGAAAACGGACGATTTCCGGCTTCCCGCGATCAAAGTGTACTGGAAGCTCGGTTTTCGCCCCAAATTCATGGACGACAGTCAATATGAGAGATGGGACCGCATTCAAACAGCGATTCAGTTGAAATAAGGTGATAGATATGAAAACGCCTTTTATTTCCAGCGGAATGCCGGGCTGGGACAAGGTGCGGCTCTCCTACTGGGAGAACGCTCCACTGCTGGGGATGAACGATGAGGAAATCGAGGACAAGCAGGCCGTTTCCATATACTGCTGCTCCTGCGATGTATCCGGACGCGCCGATATTCATATTGTTCCTGCGGGTCATTGCTATCGGTTCGTACAGCACAGCGGCTCTTTGCTGGTGATCGAAATCGCGCATGCTCTTGTGGATGAAATTGCCTACGAATCCGGGTTCGGATTGACCGGGAGCGTTGAAATCAGGCATAAGGTTCAGCTCCAGGATGAGAAGCTGTGGCAGCTTGGCCGTTGGATGCTGGAGGAAGTGAAGAACGAAGGAACGAACGGCCCTGCCTACCGGGATGCTTTGGCCAAAATGACCGTGCTTCATTTGCTCCAAAATTACGCGAGCCATACCCGTTCAGCCCCTGCTCCCAGCCGTTCGGCCCAACGGCAAATTTCCGATGTGATCCAATATATGCGCGAAAATCTGGATTCCGATATTCCGCTCTCGCAGTTGGCATCCGTAGCCCATATCAGCTTGCCGCATTTGATCCGCCTTTTTAAAAAACAGACGGGCTATACGCCGCATCAATATTTTATCCGCATGCGCGTGGAACGTTCCAAAGCGTTGATCCGGCACGGAAGAGAGAGCTTGAAAGCGATTGCCAGCCGGACGGGATTTGCCGATCAGGGGCATTTTACGAGAATTTTCAAACGGTTGACCGGAATTACCCCCCTGCAGTATGCAGGCGAAGTCGTTTCCAAGCAAAACGGAGAACGAGTCGGTTCATAAAATCCATACAAAACAAGAAAATTTTGTTCAACGAACGACGCGTTTTGTTCAATAGCAAATTTCCGAAAAGCTTTACGATGAAGATAAGCGCAAAGGGGTGCCGGCCGATCCGCGTTAGGCCGATGCCGGAGCCCTTCGCAGCCCATTCAAATTCGGGAGGAATGAATGATGAAAATGATCAAGAAAATTTCCACGCTGACGGCCGGGTTTATGCTGGCCGCATCCCTCGTCGGCGCAGCTTCGGCAGCGGCATGGCATCAGGTCAGCAGCCAGTCCTATTGGTTGCTCGACGCATTCGAGCGGGGACAAGGCGTCACTTCCGACGGAAGCAGCTGGATTTTCAACTCCAATTACGGCTTGCTGCGCACCGCTCTTGACGGCAAAACGGTTCAAGCCAGAAATGTGCTGGCGATCCCGAGCGACATTTCTGCAGAAGGCGGAAACCACATCGGCGACATCAGTTACTACAACGGTAAAATATACGCCCCCATCGAGGACAGCAGCAGCTACCAGCACCCGTACATCGCACTTTTTGACGCACAAACGCTTCAGTACACCGGCACAAAATACGCGCTTCCGTTGAACCTGCATCCGGGCGGTGTTCCTTGGGTAGCGGTCGATGCCGGGCGCGGCCAAGTGTACACGGCCCAATGGAGCAACGCCCCTGTGCTCAATGTATTCAGCCTTGCGGATATGAGCCTGGTCAAAACCGTTCCGCTCAGCCAAACGCTGGACCGCATCCAGGGAGCGGAAGTGTACAACGGGCTGCTGTACGCTTCAACCGACAACGGCGCCGCGAAGTCTGTCTATACGATCGACCCCGACAGCGGCAAAGTCGAGCTTGCTTTCGACCGCAACCTGGGCAGCAACACCGAAGCGCAAGGCATAGCCGTACTCCCGACATCAGGCGGCGCTGTGCTGCACATCCTGGATGTAGGCTCCTCCCGCGTGGACGTGAACTTCCGCCACTACGCACCATAATTGCGGCAGGCCGCAATGAACGAACGCCTCCAAAACCGGGAGGCGTTTTTGTTTTGGCCGCCGCCCGCGGGCTGGGGCGGGCGGGTTGGGTGAGGCCAGGCGGGCTAGGCGTGCCGGGAGGGTTGGGTGAGACCGGACGGGCTAGGCGTGCCGGGAGGGTTGGGCGAGACCGGACGGGCAAGGGGGGCCGTTGGGTTGGGCGAGGCCGGACGGGCAAGGAGGGCCGTTGGGTTGGGCGAGGCCGTGAGGGCTAGGCAAGACCGGACGTGCTAGGCGATTCCGGGCGGCTAGGCGAGGTTGGGCGAGGCCCTGGCGGGCTAGGCGTGCCATGGGGGCTGGGCGGGGCCGTGAGGGTTGGGCGAGACCGGACGGATTAGGTGAGGCAGTGAGGGTTAGGCAAGACCGTGAGTGCTGGCCGAGACCGGACTCGGGTTGGGTGAGGCCAGGCGGGCCAGGCAGGGAAAAGCCTGCGAAAGTGCAGGCTGTTGAGATGCCCGACGCCCAGCGCAGATAGCCCATATGCCTATCTGCGCAAAGAAAGCCTGCAAAAGTGCAGGCTTTTTTGCAGGAATCGGCCCGTTTGGAGGAAAATCCTGCAAAAGTGCAGGAATTCCTTTCGAAGTAGAGGCTGAGCGCGTGAATTCGCTGAAAAACCTGCAGATTTGCAGGAATTTTGCTCGGCAAGCGCATCTTGGCGCAAAAGGATGTACTTTTGCAGGTTTTTTCCGTGCAGCCCGCCAGATGCGTCGGCTCCGGCGGGCCGCGAGACGCTATTAGGGTACTCCGGTACCTGAGGTGGGCGGAACAAACAATCGTTGACAATAGTCTCCGGCAAAGTATATAGTTAATATATATATTTTATAATTAATATTTTTATTAATCATTATTTTGCGGAGAGGATGAAGCAAGCTATGGCTAACCGGTTGACGATTCATACGGATGTGGTTACAGGAACGATTAACAAAAACATCTACGGTCATTTTGCCGAGCATCTCGGGCGCTGTATTTACGAAGGCATCTGGGTGGGAGAGGATTCGCCGATCCCGAATACGCAAGGAATTCGCAACGACGTTTTGGAAGCGCTGCAAAAGCTGCAAGTTCCCGTGCTCCGCTGGCCCGGGGGCTGTTTCGCGGACGAATACCATTGGCGCGACGGCATCGGCCCGCGCGAGACGCGCAAAAGAATGGTGAACACCCATTGGGGCGGGGTCGTCGAAAACAATCACTTCGGCACGCACGAATTTATGCTGCTGTGCGAGCTGATCGGCTGCGAGCCGTATATTAACGGCAACGTCGGCAGCGGCTCCGTGCAGGAAATGCAGGAGTGGGTCGAATACATCACGTTCGACGGCGAGTCGCCGATGGCCAATTTGCGGCGGGAGAACGGCCGGGAAAAGCCGTGGAAGCTGCAGTATTTCGGCGTTGGCAATGAGAACTGGGGCTGCGGCGGCAATATGCGCCCGGAATATTACGCGGACGAATATCGCCGCTACCAGACTTATGTCCGCAACTTCGGCGGAAACGAAGTGTTCAAAATCGCTTGCGGACCGAACTCCGGCGACTACCACTGGACCGAGGTGCTGATGAGGGAAGCGTCGCGGCATATGCGCGGATTAACGCTTCATTACTACACGGTGCCGGGCCCTACTTGGCAGGACAAAGGCTCGTCCACCGATTTCAACGAGCAGGAGTGGTTCAGAACGCTTCAGAAAACGCTCGTCATGGATGAATTGATTACGAAGCATTCGCAAATTATGGACCGCTACGATCCGGAGAAAAAAGTCGATCTGATCGTCGATGAGTGGGGGACGTGGCACGATACCGAACCGGGAACGAATCCGGGCTTCCTGTACCAGCAAAATACGATGCGCGACGCGCTGGTCGCCGGCATTAATTTAAACTTGTTCCACAAGCATAGCGACCGGGTGCGCATGGCGAATATCGCCCAAACCGTCAACGTGCTGCAGGCGATGGTGCTGACGGAAGGCAAGCAAATGCTGCTGACGCCTACATATCATGTTTTTGAAATGTACAAGGTGCATCAGGATGCGGAAGCGTTGGACATTCATCTGGCCAGCGATTCTTACGAGCTGGACGGAGAAATGATTCCGCAAATCAGCGCCTCGGCTACCCGGGACAAAGACGGGCGGATCCACATCAGCCTGTGCAATTTGCACCACAACGAGACGGCGGCGATTGAAACGCGGTTGGAAGGACTGCCGGCAAACCGCAAAGTTGCGGGACGCATTCTGGCCTCGTCCGAAATGAACGCGCATAATACGTTCGAACGCCCGGACTACGTTCAACCGGCTGCATTCGAGGGCGCCAGCTTGAAGGACGGGACGCTAAGCGTAAGCTTGCCGCCGATGTCCGTCGTTGTGCTGACGCTGGCATAGCGCATGGAAGCGGGAAATGTCAAAACCGGCAAGCCGTGCAGAGGGTGCATGGCACAGCCGGACGACGGGTATGCCGCGGCAGAAGTATCCAAGCTGCTGGCCAGGCTTGAGGGAAAAGTCCCCTTCGCGACTGCGGACGTATACGACAGGCGGCTTGCCGCCTGCTCGTCCTGCGCTTCCTTGCTGGGGAACCACACGTGCAGGCACTGCGGCTGCTTTGTCGCCGTCCGGGCGCGGATGAAAGACGCCCACTGCCCCGAACCGCTTGGCACGCGCTGGGCGGAGTAAGGGGAGGCTGCTATCGCGTTTTGCAGCAATGTATCGCCGCCACCGTACTGCCGCGCTATGCAGAAATGCCAAAAGACGCCTCATCCCGCTTGCTGCGCGGTTCGGGGGCGTCTTTTTGCAATTCCCGGGCAGAGGGGGAGTCAACTACACAATCGTACTTGTGCCATCGAACAGATCGGGATCGCTCGTATTCGTGACGCTGTTCGGATTGTTCGTAATCGTGCCGAAGCTGTCCCCCGGTGAAAACGAGTTGGCTCCCGCATGCATCTTGTTGCTGCTTGACAGCACGATAAAACCGGTGTCTCCGATTTGCACACTGGAACTGTTTGAAACGTTATTGATTTTGATGCTTCCGACAATGGAATTCACCCGGCGCTCCCCCTCCAGCTATGCGTGCATCCAATAAACCATCGTATGTAAATGTTTGCCCAAATGTCACTGCCAATATTGCGCGTCCATACCAAGAGCCGAGACAAGTGCGTCCCGGCCCATGATATGTGCTTTATTTAAATTCAGCTTTGATCAGGTTTGGGTCTACGGCTTTCAGCAAGCTAAGATCATGATAAGTATCGGCTTTAGGTATGGTTTTGATATTGCCTACGCTCTTGAGGTACTCGCCTACGGCTGCGCCGTTGCTGCCATTCACATAGGTATCGTCCACAACCATGGCGTACACGTTCCGATCCATAATTTGCGTAAGCTCTTCAACGCTCAGGTGCAGCTCAGGCGCAAGAATTTTAATGGCCTCTTTGCGATTCATGTTGATGTAGTCGGTCGCTTTTTTCAAAGCAACGAGAATGGCTTTAATCGTGTTCGGATTTTTCTTTGCATATTCATCCGAAACCTGTATGGTTGTATGTACGCTCATCCAGTCGACGCTGCCTTTTTTGTCAGGAAGCTCGCTCTGGGTACCGCTGAAAAGAAACTTGCCTCCGCCTTGAATCGCTTTGGTGATGAACGGCTCCCAACAGGCCATGGCATCGATATCGCCTTTTTGCAGTGCGACGACGGCATCGCTTGGCGCGAGGTTGACATATTTGATTTTGCTGACATCGACGCCAAGCTCTTTGCCCATATTGTCAATCGCGATCTTCACATCGGCGCCGTTCGGAATGCCGATTGTTTTGCCTTCCAGATCTTTGGAGCTTTTCAGATCCAGCTTTTTCGAGCCGACAACCGCTTGCGTACCGGCGATTTGCGCCAGCGGGGCGACAATTTTGACAGGAACGTTCGAGGATTTAAGGATGATATCCATGAAATTCGTTTGAATGCTGACAGGCGCGCTGCCACCGGCAACCATCGGTCCGATATCCGGTCCGCTTTCGATTAATTGGCTCGTAACGTTCAGTCCAGATTCCTTGAAATAACCCAGCTTATCCGCAATAATTTGCTGGGAGGAGATTTGCGCATCGCGCACGCCGACTAACGTAACGTCTTTCGTCTCCGGGATTATGGCTGCCGCCGGAGTCGCCGCCGTTGCAGCTGCAGTTGCTGCCGGCAGTGCTGATGACGCCGGAGTCGCCGCCGCAGTCGCTTCCGGGGCCGGGGTGCCCGTTGCCGCTTCTTTGGTACCGCATGCTGCCAGAACTACAGCCGCTGTTGCGATTAAAGCTAAAATTTGAACACATTTTCCTTTGTTTTTCATTGTTTTCCCTCCGCCTATCGTCTCTTTTTTAAATTGCCGCCTGATTGATGCTATTTCTCAACCGCATCGCGCATGCCTCCCTTGCGCCAAGCCAAGACCCTCCTTTCCAGCAGTTTCACCAGATAGGAAAACAAGCTGTATGCGAGACCGATCAAAATAATCGCGACAAACATATTGGAAATTTTAAAATAATTTCTGGCATCGACGATAATGTAACCTAATCCGGATTTGGCGCCCATCATTTCGGAAACGATCAAGGCCGAGAACGATAATCCCAGGCTGACGCGGGCGCCGACGATAAAATTGGGAATAGCCGAAGGAATCATGACGCGCGTGAAAATTTGCCTTTCGGATGCGCCCAGGCTGAGGGCTGAACGAATCAAAGTCGAGGGAACCGATTTAAATCCGTCGACGGTGTAGACAAGCACGGGAACAAATGTAGTCCACGCAATAAGCAACATTTTAGGGAACTCGCCAATGCCGAACCAGATGATAAACAGCGGAAGCAAGGCTAAAGCCGGAATTGGGCTTACGAGATTGAGTATGGGGGACATCCATCGTTCCACGGCCCGGAATTTGCTCATGAGGACGCCGACGGCTACGGCCAACAGGCAGCCTGCGGCAAAGCCGACGGCGATCCGGATCGAGCTGGAGATCAGACTTTGCGCAATAAGCCCCGTTTTGGCCAACAACCAGGCGTCGGACAGCACAAGAGAGGGAGGGGGCAGGAAAAGCGGATTAAACCAGGCAAACGTTTCGTTCACTCGGGCAAAAGCTTCCCAGACGGCGAAAAAGGTCAAGAACGGCAGCGCATTCCACTTTTCCAAATAACCGTTCCGGGCGGCTTTGCGTTTTTTGGGCGACGCCGTCTTTTTGGCTATGGCCTTGAACTGCTCGCCGCTGTCCGCGACTGCCGATGTAGTGGTATCGTTCATCAAACGGCCTCCTCCGCATCGTCTTCCATCAGAATCCGTTCGATTCTGTGCATCGCTTCGCGAAATCCGGGGGATTCGAACGTCCTTGGATGCTCGATTCGGACCGGGAACGTATCGGTAATTTCGCCGTCCTTCATCACGACGATCCTGTCGGCCAAATAGACGGCTTCGCTGATGCTATGCGTGACGAAAAGAATCGTCGGCTTCAGCTTTGCGCAAATCCTTCGCAGTTCTCTGCGCATCATATCCCGGGTCAAAATGTCGAGTGCGCCGAACGGCTCATCCATCAGCAAAATTTCAGGCGAGCTTGCCAGCGCTCTCGCAATGCCGACACGCTGTTTCATCCCTCCGGAAAGCTCGGCAGGATAATGGTTGGCGTACTTCTCAAGCCCCACCAGAGTTAGAAACTCCAGGCCGATTTCCCGGGCTTTGGCCTTGCCGGCTCCTTGCACCTCAGGACCGAACGAAATATTTTCGAGCACCGTGTACCAGGGAAATAAAGCGTGGTCCTGAAACACCATCCCGCGAGACTTCGACGGCCCCTGAATGCGTTCCCCGTCGACCATGATCGTTCCCTCGTCCGGGAGCAAGTACCCGGCTACCATATTGAGGAGCGTCGATTTGCCGCAGCCGCTGTGCCCCAAGATGCAAATAAATTCATGGGCATACACGGTCAGGTCGATATTTTTCAAAACGATGCGATCTTCGTACCTTTTACCTGCTTGCTGTACCGTCAGTTTCATTCCTTCACCTCTCTATGCGCATTGTGTCTGCTGCGTTGTATGCGATTTAGGCCGTATTTCCAATACGAGATTGTATACAACCGTGAGCAAAAAAATGTGGTTCTCCCCGGTCACTTTTTGGCTGCCAGATGCTCCCTGGACTTGAAAATTTCAGCTAACGTATTGGCCGGCGCGCCTTTCTCTTCAAAATCGAGATAGGACTCGATGTCCTTCAGGTGTTCAATGATGAGCCGCCCGGCGAGTTCCTCGTTTCCCGATTTCATCGCTTGCAGGATCTGCTCATGATCGCGGCAGTACACATTTTTCCTCATGCCATAAAAAGCAATAATGACATACGTGAGAGAGATGAGTTCTTCCAAGTATCGAAAATAGTAGTAATTGCGGGCCAGCTCGCCGATTCGCAGGTGAAAGTCGCCGGCGATCCGCAGCGCCCCAAGCGGGTCGCCCTGCCGGTGTGCTTCATGCTCTTCTTTCAGCAGCTTCCCAAGCTGTTGAAATTGCGCTTCCGTCAGCGTTCTGCAAACTTTCTTAATGGCTGCAGCCTCAAGCACTCTGCGCATTTCGAATACTTCTTTAGCTTCGTGGATCGAAGGGCATGAGACGAACGTTCCTTTGTAAGGGATGACCGTCACCAGTTTCTCGCTTGCCAAACGCCGCAGCACATTGCGTACCGGCGTTCGGCTGACTCCGAACGATTCAGCCAAAACCTCTTCGACGAGCTGCATATTAGGGCGAAGCTTTTGCTTGAAGATGGCGTCCTTGATTGCCTTATACATGTCTGCTTCAATCGCTTGTAACATGAGAACATGTTCTCCTAGTCATTATTTGTTGGCCGTTCACCGTGATGGTAATATAAAATAACTTTTAAGGTCAATATAATTGACATAAAATTCACTCGTTTTAGCGCAGACAACAAGAAATCACTTAAAATTTTGTTGAAAAATATAAATGAAAGCCATGAAATTCACTTGAATCTCTTTTTCATGTCTAATAAAATGACATAAAAACGCCCCCAAAACCGTTAGGCGATGGAGGCGTTTACGTATAGGAGCGATTCAGTGTCAGAACGGGGGGAGGGCAGCCCCGTTATTAGTTGCTTGGCCGAGATAATGCGGCCGACCGCAGTACAGCGTCCATGATGCCGGGAAAGCGCTCATCGAGATCTTCCGCGCGCAAGGTGAGCATATGCTGCGTCCCCTGGACGCGGACGTTTAACACGCCTGCTTCCCTCAGCGTACGGATATGATGAGTCAGTGTCGATTTGGCCACGGGATAATGAAAACTGCTGCACATCTGTTCGCCGGAGCGGGCGATATTGCACACGATCTCAAGACGGATCGGGTCGCTTAACGCAGCAAGCACGGAAGTCAGGTGGATATCGTCCCGGTTCGGATGGTATAAAATTTTCATCGCTGCTCCCCCCCCTTGTGTAGAAAATGTTAATATAGAAAACATAATTGCATTATAACATACCCCATGTTATATTTTAATAGTTCGATGATTATAGTACAATAGTATCTTTTTTGGATATTATTGTTTATTTTTAAGGAGGTTTTATGACTACCAAATCCATTCCTGTTCTCGCCGGCGCTGAAGGCAGCAGCGTAGTTTTCAGGGAAAAGCTGATCATTCCGCTGCTCGGTTTCGTCCTCATTCTGGTCATTATGAACACGATGATGTTCAATTTGGCTTTGCCGAAAGTAGCCCAGGAATTTCATTTATCCTCGACATCCGCATCATGGATCGTGACCGGCTATTCCATCCTGTTCGCGATCGCTTCGATCACCTACAGCAGGCTGTCGGATTTTATTCCGATACGCCAACTGCTCACGATCGGGCTGCTCTGTATGGGAGGAGCGTCGATTATCGGTTTTTTCAGCCATAATTTTGCCCTGCTGCTGAGCGCCCGCTTGATTCAAGCCTCCGGAGCAGGCTCGGTGATGAGTCTGGCGATCGTCCTGATCACCCGTTTCGTTCCTTTGTCGCGTAGAGGCAAGGCGATGTCGCTGATCACATCCGCAGCTTCGCTCGGCCTGGGGCTGGGACCGGTCGCGGGCGGCGCGATTACCCAATATTTGGGCTGGAACGACTTGTTCATCGTTACGGGTCTCTCGCTTTTTCTCATTCCGGTATTGTACCGCCTCCTGCCGCAGGAAGAAACGGTGCACGGCTCGTTCGACTGGCTGGGCGCGGCGCTGATCGGCATCGGCTCGACGGGGCTGCTGCTGTTTATGACGAACCGGTTCGTCATCGCACTCATCGTCGGCGTCGTTGCCCTGGTGCTGCTCTGGATTCGCATTCACCGCGCCGCCAACCCGTTCGTTCAGCCGAAGCTGTTCGCGAACAAACCGTACCTGCTGCTCGGCTCGATGGGCGTCGTTTCCTACATCAACAACTTCGCGGCGCTGTTTTTGCTTCCGCAAGTGCTGGCCCACCTCTACGGATTAACGCCCGGACAATCGGGGCTGATTCTTTTCCCGGGAGCGCTGGTGTCAATGCTCGCTTCGAACAGCATCGGCAAAATGATCGACCGTTTCGGCAACGCCGTTCTGCTGCGCTACGCGCCTTGGCCGATTTTTGCGTCAGGCGTTTTGTTCGCCTTGTTCGCGTCGCATTCGTTTTATATCATTATGCTCGTGTACGTGCTTTTGATCGTAGGATTTTCCACGCTCAACGCGAGCGTCTCCAACGAAATGTCCCGCGTCCTTCCGGCGGAGCATATCGGCGCAGGCATGGGGCTGTTCCAACTGCTGCAATTTTTCAGCGGAGCGTTCAGTGTCGCCGTCAGCGGGACGGTCATGACCGCGCAGCAAAAAATGCCGCTGCCGCAAGTGTACGCCGAAATTTTCTGGGGAATGGCGGCGGTCGGGATGCTGGCGATCGTCTGCTCGTTGGCGTACCGCGCGCTCAAAAATCGCCGGGCGTCCGCCGCTTTGAACGTATAAAAGCTTTGCCCGAACAGAGAGCTGCCGATTCGAGTCCGCGATTGCCGCGGCGCGGGTCAGGCAGCTTTTTGGCATTGCATGCTGCACCGATTGCACGATCCGTGAATATAATATAGCGAAAAATGACAGCGCTTACATCGATGGTGTGCGAATGAACAGTTCGCCCTTCCGGTCCCATTGATCGAAAGGGCTTCATTTTACCACATAAGAATGTTTAAGTTCTTTACAGCGCTAAAGCGCAAAGAACAGCTTTCTTATTGGCGAATAAACCTGCCTCTGAACGCGGCCCTCACATCTTCGAAAAGACCTCGATAGAGGTTTATCTCATTGTTTCGGCACAAGGAGGTGGAGTTCGACTCATGCCCGATAGTTTTTAACTAGTTTGCAAGTTCGAATCGTCATAGGAGGCTTCACGATGAAAAAACGATGGATGTTGTTCGGGCTGTCGGTGATGCTGTTTGTCGGCATCGCTTTTTTGGCGCATGGAGCCGGCAAAGCTCATGCGGCCGCGCAGCAAGAGTTTTATGTTTCCCCGGAGGGCAGCGACACGGCAGGGGACGGCACGTTGGCTTCGCCGTTTGCCAGCATGGACAGAGCCCGGCTTGCCGTGCGCTCCTATTTGGCCGGCCACACGCTGACGGGCGATGTGGTCGTATATTTCAGAGGCGGCACTTACCGGCAAACCGCCACCGTCGTATTTGACGCGGCCGATTCGGGCAAGGACGGCTTTGACGTCGTTTACCGGAATATGCCGGACGAAAAACCGGTCTTTAGCGGGGGAGAGGCGATAAAAAACTGGGTTCCGGAAAATGTAAACGTTTACAAAACAAACGTGTACAATTCCGTTTACGGATCGGTCTACAGCTCCGCATACAGTTCCGTATATAGCTCCGTGTACGGCTCCGTCTATGATCCTATTGATTTTAGACAAATCTATGTAGACGAATCGAAAGGGATAAGAGCTAGAAATCCGAACGAAGGGTCTTATTTTACGATGACGGGTACGGCGGAAAAAGATTGCCGGGAAACGGACGGCTTCAATATTCCGAATTATACGCTCCGTGGGGCGGCCGATAGTTCCGATAAAATAGAAGTGTCGATCCTGCTCGATTGGATGCACAAAAGGCTGCGGATTCATCAGACCGATCCCGTGCCCGGCAACGACAATGCAGCACGGGCCGTGATCAACGGAATCGAGTGGAACGCCGCAACCAACCCGGCGCTGCCGCAGGCGAAAAGAAATTATTGCAACAAGCCGTATTGGCTTGAGAATGCCAAGGAGTTTCTGGACAGTCCCGGCGAGTGGTACTTTAACCGGGATACCGGCGATTTATACTACTGGCCGAGGGCCGGGGAAAACATGAATACGGCGGAAGTGATCGTTCCGAAGGTGGAAACGCTCATTTTGCTCAAAGGCGATTTCACCGCACCCGTAACCGATCTTGTGTTTCAGGGGTTGGAGTTCCGGCATACGAACTGGACGCGTCCGAATCGGGCCGGCTTTGTCGATATTCAGGCCAATTCGCTCATTCCGGCCTCACCGGATGCGAGCAGGGATACGCAGTACAGGCACAATCTCCGGAAGGACCGGATTCCCGGAGCCATCACGGCGCTGACTTCCGACCGGATTCAGATTATCGGCAACCGGTTTGCCAATCTGGGAGGCACCGGGATTTTGTTCGACATGGGCGGCAACGATAATGTGATCAAAGGGAACGCGTTCACGGACTTGTCCGCCGGAGCGGTCGAGATTGGCAACGATGCCATCAGACCGAACGATACCGCCAATTTGAGCGATTCAAGAATGTGGCCGAGACGGAATACGGTAAGCAACAACTACATTGCGCGAATCGGTACGGACTATTTCGGCTCTGTCGGCATACTCGGCTATTATAACGACAGCTTGCTGGTGGAGCACAACGAAATCGAGGATATTCCTTACACCGGAATCAGCGTAGGGTGGGGCTGGTCGGATTGCGCCCAGGAGTCGAAAAATAACAAAATTCAATACAATCTTATAAGCAACTTTATGAAACGCATGATCGACGGGGGCGGCATTTATACGCTCTGCTCACAGCCGAGCTCCAGCATCGCGAACAATTACGTGCGAAACCAGCTCAATCAGTATGCGGCGATATATTTGGATGAAAACACCCGATATTACACGGTCAACAGCAACGTGATTTCGCTCGTGCCTGAATGGCTTTTCATCCAGCAGTTTTCCAATCCGGCGACGAACAATGCCGCACAGTGGAATTTTACGGACAGCAGCTATTCCAGAAATGACCCGACAGTGAACACGGTCAGCGATAACGCCATCGTCACGAGCGGCAACTGGTCGGCGCAAGCCCAGGCGATCATGAACAATGCCGGTCTTGAGCCCGCCTACAAATATTTGAAAGGGCCGCAAAATACCGGACCGGTGATCGTGGATAACGCCGATAGCGGCTTTAACGTCATATCCGGGACATGGACATTAAGCTCGGGACTGCCTTACAAGTACGGAGCCGATTACAGATACGCCATCAGCAGCGCTTCGGCATCGGCCAAGGTCAGATGGTCGCCGAACTTGACCGAATCCGGCAGCTATGACGTGTTTGTATGGTATCCCGGCCATTCAAGCCGCTGCACGAACTGCAAATTCAAAGTCAATTACTACGGAGGCAGCCAGGAAGTGCAAATAAATGAAACGGTCAACGGGGGCGGGTGGGTCCGCCTCGGAAATTTCCCTTTTCTTGCGGGAGCGACGGGCAACGTGGAATTGACGAATCAAGCGAACGGATCGTTCGTGGACGCCGATGCGGTCAAATTCATGAAGCAGGAAATCATCGTCGATAACGCCGACCCGGGATTTGCCGCCGTCTCGGGCGTCTGGTACACGGCGAGCGGCATGGCTGACAAATACGGCGCGGATTACCGCTACGCGGTCAGTGTTGCGACGGCAACAGCCAAGGCAAGATGGACGCCGAATATAACGCTTCCGGGCGACTACAAGGTGTCCGTATGGTATCCGGCCCACAGCAACCGTTGCACAAACTGCTCATATACGGTAAATTACAATAGCGGCAGTCAAACGGTTGCCGTCAATCAGGCGGCGAACGGGGGCCGGTGGACTCCGCTCGGAACGTTCGCTTTCAGCGCAGGCACCGGCGGAAATGTAGAGCTCACCAATAAAGCCGACGGTTCTTATGTCGGGGCCGATGCCGTTAAATTTGAAAAGCAATAGTCACTTTCCCCGGTAAGCGGGGATTTTTTGCGCGGAAAGAAAGGATGAAAAAAATGAGTTCACAAAGCAAAGCAGACCGCATCAAAAAAATGAAAGTTCCCGTCGTTGACGCCGCGCTTGCGCACCGGGTACCGCCCGGACAGGTCGTCACGGAACGGTTCCCGATTTTGCATGAAGGCGAGGTGCCGGACTACGAGCTGGCGGATTGGTCGTTGCGCGTATTCGGCGAAGTCGCAGAGGAAAAACGGCTCCGCTACGATGAGCTGCTGGCGCTTCCGCAAACGCAGGTCGTCTGCGACATTCACTGCGTCACCCGCTGGTCCAAGCTGGATACGGTGTGGGAAGGGGTGCTTTTCCGCGATTTCATGCGCTTGCTGGATATTAGGCCCGAGGGGCGCTATGTCATGCTGCATGCCGATAACGATTACGAGACGAATGTCCCGCTTGACGACTTGATGGGCGATCAAATTTTGCTTGCGCACACCTATGAAGGCGAACCGCTTACACCCAAGCACGGTTGGCCGCTGCGGCTGATCGTGCCGCATCTTTATTTTTGGAAAAGCCCCAAGTGGATTCGCGGGATTGAATTTATGAAGGAGGATCGGGAAGGCTTCTGGGAGCGGAACGGCTTTCACAATATCGCCGACCCGTTTGCGGAACAGCGGTTTTCCGGCGAGCCGATACCGATTCCGGAAGACGAATGGCACAAAAAGGAGTACGATTGACCCCCGCCGCCGCGGCTGTGCGTGAAGAGATGTATTTGTCAAACCGGGCGCAAAGTATAATAATAGAACTGACACACCGATTCGGATATAGATAGGATGAGAGCAGATGAACGACAAAATCGTTATGCCGGTATGGACATTCGGCCTGTTCATCGTTGTGATGAATACGACGATGTTCAACGTTTCGCTGCCGAGTATTATTCGCGATCTGGGCATTTCGGAGGATCTCGGGTCATGGGTGATCTCCAGCTACTCCATCGGGTATGCGCTGTCGACCGTCATCTACAGCAGGCTTACGGATGCGATACCGCTGCGCAAATTGCTCGCGGTGGGACTAACCGTGCTCGGATTATCGTCGGTGATCGGGATTTTTGCGGCGAATTACCACGTGCTGCTGGCGGCGCGCATTTTGCAGTCCGCGGGAGCCGGCGTCATGGCGGGGCTCGGGCTGGTGCTGGCCAGCCGCTACATCCCGTACGAAAGACGCGGCAAAGCGATCGCGATGATCTCGGCGGGAAGCGCGATGGCGTTCGGACTCGGGCCGATCGTCGGCGGCCTGATCAGCGAGTACTTCGGATGGAACGGCCTGTTCGCCGTCACCTGCCTCATCCTCGCGGTGCTTCCGGTGCTGCTGCGCCTGCTGCCGAAAGAAGCGCCGAAGGAGCTGCGCTTCGACTTCCTCGGTGCGGCGTTGACCGTAGTCAACGCCGCGACGCTGCTGACGGCCGTTACGCAGCGCTCATGGGTCTGGCTCGGGGCCAGCTTGTTGTCGCTGGCCGCACACGGCTGGCACCTTCGCCGGGCGAAGGCATCGTTCATCAACGCCGCGCTGCTTAAGAAACCTGCGTATTTGAAGCTGTCTGCGGTCGGCTTCTGCATCCTGGTGCTCAACCTCGGCAATCTGTTCCTCATGCCGCTCGCGCTCGCCAACCTGTTCGGCAAGTCGGCGCTGACGATCGGCCTGCTGATTGCGCCCGGGGCGATTTTGTCGGCTTTTTTGACCCGCTTTGTCGGCCACTGGATCGACCGGTACGGCAATCAGCTGTTTTTGCTGCTCGGACACGGCATTTTGGCCGCCGTGCTGCTTTTTTTCGCCGCCGATCTGGCTGCCTCTCCGGCTGTCGTTCTATGCGGCTATCTGTGCTTCTCGCCGGCTTTTTCGGCAACGATCGCTTCGCTCAACAACGAAACGTCGCGCATATTGCCGCAGCAAATGATCGGCTCCGGCATGGGTCTGATGCAGCTGATCCAATTTTTCGGGGGCTCTTTTTCCGTGGCGGTCTGCGGCCTTCTGCTGGCGGTTCAAACCGGGGTAACGGTAAGTACGGCTTACAGGCACGTATATTTGATTTTATTTTTTGTCAGCATTTGCTCTCTGGCCGTGTTATTATGGTACAGGCGCTCTTCGATGAAGGAAGGGCGTTATGAGCCTGCATCATAGGCCGTGCAGCATAAGGATTGGACCGTGTCGAAAGGACGGATAAGTGATGGATGAGTTGAACTTGATCAAAGCTTTTTTGCCCGAAGCCGTAAAAAGGAGCCGTGCCCGTTCCGCGGAAGGTTCGGCGGCGGCTTACATCCCTGAGCTTGCGAAGGCGCCGGAGGATGCGCTCGGCATTTGCATTTTGGACCGGACGGGGCAGTCTGTCTCGGAGGGTGATGCGGAGCTTGCGTTCACTCTGCAAAGCATTTCCAAGGTGTTTACGCTCATTTTGGCGCTGATGGATTGCGGTGAGGAGGAAGTGTTCGCCAAGGTGGGCAAAGAGCCGACCGGCGACGATTTCAATTCGATGCTCAAGCTGGAGCTTGTGGAGCCGGGCATTCCGTTCAATCCGCTGATCAACGCCGGGGCGATTGCGATTTCTTCGCTGATCAAGGGAAGCGATCCGGAGGAAAAATCGGCACGCATTTTGCAATTTTTCCGCCGGTTGACGCAAAACCCTGACATCGATGTGAACCGCGAGGTGTACCGCTCGGAAGCCGCCTCGGCGCACCGGAACCGGTCCTTGGCGTATTTTCTCAAAGACAATGGCGTGCTGGACGGCGACGTCGAGGAAGTGCTGGACGTCTACTTCCGCCATTGCTCGATTGAAGCGACGTGCAGGGACGTTGCGCAGATGGCGCTTCTGCTCGCCTGCGGCGGGACGGACCCGGCGACAGGCCGCGAAGTCATTCCGCGGCGCTACGTGCAGATTGCCAAAACGTTCATGATCACATGCGGCATGTACAACGCCTCGGGCGAATTTGCGATCGGCGTCGGTCTTCCGGCCAAGAGCGGCGTGTCGGGAGGCATCCTGACGTTGGTGCCGGGCCGCTACGGCATCGGGGTTGTCGGGCCCGCGCTGAACGGCAAAGGCAACAGCGTGGCCGGGGTGCATTTGCTCGAGACGCTCTCGCAGCGGTTTGACTGGAGCATGTTTTAAAGAAACGGGGGTGCGCGTATGAAACTGGGATTCGACATCGATGACACGCTGATTAACTTGAGAGAACACGCCTTTCATATATACAACCGGAAGCTCGGCCGAAATGTCGGATTGGACGTTTTTAACGCTTTGCCTACGCTGGCGATCCATGACGCATTCGGATTAACGCTGGAGGAAGGCCGGCAAATGTGGTCGAGCTCCCGCGACGAAATTTATTATACCGATTGCCCGCCATTTCCGCATGCTGTCGAGGTGCTGCAGGAGCTGGACGCCCAGGGCCACGAAGTGTACTACATCACGGCAAGACCCGCGGAGCACTGCGAGCGGACGAAGGCGTGGCTCGTTCGAAACCGTTTTCCCGTCGGTGAAGGCCGCTTTTTTTGCGGTATGAACGATACGGAAAAAGTGCACATAATCCACGAATTGGGCTTGGATTATTATTTTGACGACAAGCCTGCCGTGCTTGACACTTTGGCGGATTCGACCGCGCGCGTGTATGCCAAAGATAACCCGTACAACAAGCATTTGGACATACCGCGGATCGTATCCTGGCATGAGCTGCGGGAAATCGTTAAGCAATCCTCGTGAAGCCGAGCCTGATCGCGCCCGACCCGCCTCCCGCTCAAACCCGCCGCGGTTTGCGCGGGAGGTTTTTTGGGGTGCGGCCTCCGGGAGGCCGGGATGGCGGCAGCTGAGGGGGTGGCGGCCGAGGGCGGCCGAGGGGGCGGGAGCCCGAGGGTCCTGGGGGCCGGTACCTTAGGGGAGCACCCCGAGGATCTGGGGTCCGGGAGCCCGCGGGTCTGGGGTCCGAGAGCCCGCGGGTCTGGGGTCCGAGAGCCAGTAGCCCGGGAACCGGGCGGTTTTCGTGGATTTCCTGCTCCCAGTGAAGCAGCTACTTCAGCACCAGCGGGCGGATTTCGTGGGGTTTCTCATCTGCGCCAGCAGCAGCCTGGGAGGCCGGTAGCCCAGTAGCCCGGGCTCGGGAACCGAGAACCCGGGAAACCGGGAGCCGGCGACTGGTAGCCGACCGCAAGAGCAAAAAACCTGCGAAAGTGCAGGCTTTTGGAGCCGAATCGGCCAGTTTTGGTGAAAAGCCTGCAAAAGTGCAGGAATTCCCTCTCATAATGAGCCAAAGCTCAGGAATGAGCGAAAAAGCCTGCAGATTTGCAGGAATTTTCTGCTACAGGCGTGCCAACGAGCAAAAAGATGTACTTTTGCAGGTTTTCTTGGCACGGTCAAGTGGCTGAGCTGCCGGTAGCGGCAAAACTATTCAACAAACTCGCTTTTGCAGATATTCTACCCCGGCGAAGAAGCTGCGCCAGACCAGTGGCCGAGCAATCGCGTGTCTCCGCCTGGCGAAGTGGCTGCGCCGGCGCAAGCGGCCGAGCAATCGCGGGCTTCCGTCCGGCGAAGTGGCTGCGCCGGCGCAAGCGGCCGAGCATTCGCGGGCTTCCGCCCGGCGAAGTGGCTGCGCCGGCGCAAGCGGCCGAGCAATCGCGTGTCTCCGTCCGGCGAAGTGGTTGCGCTGGCGCAAGCGGCCGAGCAATCGCGGGCTTCCGTCCGGCGAAGTGGCTCCGCCAGCCCTGGCGGGTGCCCCGGGTCCTTCTCCGGGGCATGTCCGCCGCCGTGCGTCGGCACACGCGCCCGCCCGCAGCCCCGGGTCCATCTCCGGGGCATGCCCGCCGCTATGCGTCGGCACACGCGCCCGCCCGCCGCCCCGGGCCCTTCTCCGGGGCATGCCCGCCGCCGTGCGTCGGCACACGCGCCTGGGATTTGCGCACGCCGGGAAGCCGGGTTTTTTCATGAATTTGAGCAGAGACAGCGCTTGCATGAAAATGATACTATAGAGAGACAAATCACCGATGAAAGAGCTGATCTGCGATGAAAGCTTTCAGACCTTTTTTCAATTCGCTGCGTTTTAAGCTGCTTGGCGTTATTTTTATTATCGTCCCGCTTGTCGTTGTTTTGATTGTGCTGAACATTTATTCGGTCCGCGTTGTCCGCAGTGAAGTGGCTCAATCGAACAAAAATACGCTCAGCCTGTATGTCGGGCAAACCGACCAAAATTTGCAGCAAGTGGACAATTATTTATACAATTTGTCTCAGTTGAATACGGATCTGCTCGATCTCGAAGTTTCGTCGTCCGCTTATGAAAACGATTACCTGAAAGCCAAGCTGCGCTTGTACAACTCGATTTCCAACGAAATCAGCTATTATAAATCGATCGACCTGTTTTTCATCTATTCCGAGGTCAATCAGGAGCTGATCTGGAATCAAAACTTCGGATCGAGCTACCAGGGGCGCGCGGACGTCAAGTCGGCGATTTTGCAGATGCTTCAGGGAGATACGTCGCAGTATGACAATACGCGCTGGTACTATTGGCGGTCCGGCCAGGCGTATTACTTATTTCATCTGATTAAAACGGGCAACGTTTACGTCGGGGCGTGGGTGAACGCGGAGAAATTGCTATCGCCGTTGAGCATGATCGATTTCGGCAAATCCGGGGCGGTGCTGCTCGCGACGAATGGGCTTGAGCCGATGAATCACGCCGATCTGGTCAGGGAAAAAAACATCTTATTGAAACCGAATGCGAACCAGCCTTACTATTTATCGGGCGACAAAAATCAATATTTGGTCATGAGCCAGCCTTCCTCGTTAGGCGATTTTTCCATGGTTGCCTTAATTCCCGACGAGGTCATTTTGGAGAAGCTTCCTTTCGTGCAGCGCATCGCTTCGGTCATTTCCGTGGTGGCGAGCTGCTTCCTGGTTGGTTTTCTGTTTTTTATGCGAAAAGTGTTTCTGCTGCCGATCAACCGCATCGTCGTCGCCATGAGAAAGCTGCGGGACGGCAATCTGGAATGGAGGCTGCAGCGGGAGGCGACCTCTACCGAGTTTGAAATGATGTACGATACGTTCAATCGGATGACGGAGGAAATTCAGGATTTGAAAATTCACGTGTACGAAGAAAAGCTGAATGCCCAGCGGGAAGAGCTGAAACATTTGCAGCTGCAAATCAATCCGCATTTTTTTCTGAATTCGCTGAACATTATTTACAATCTGGCCACAGTGAAAGATTACGCCCTGATTCAGGAGATGAGCAAATGCCTGGTCGCCTATTTCCGCTTTATGTTCCGCAGCGGCTCCAATTACGTGTCGCTCAGGGATGAGTTGAAGCATACGGAAAACTATTTGCGCATTCAGCAGCTCAGGTTCCCGGACAATTTGTCCTACGGGATAGAAGCCGAGGATGAGCTGCTGGCTTATGGCATTCCGCCGCTGGTCATCCAGACGATCGTCGAGAACTGCATCAAGCACGGAATGACGCTGGATGAGCCGATTTTTATCCGCATCAGCGTGGACAAGCCTGCCGATCAATCGGTCCCCTGCCTGCAAATCCGCATTCAGGATTCAGGGCAGGGCTTTCCGGCGGACATGCTGCATACCTTGCGGACCAGCGAAGAACTGCTTGACGCGGAAGGCGGGCAGATCGGCCTGTGGAACGTGAAGCGGCGGCTGCGGCTTCTGTATCGGGCGCAGGCGCAGATTGATTTTGCCAACAGGCAGCCGCAGGGCGCTCAAGTGGAGCTGAGAATTCCGATAACTTCCTGAATTGAACATCGAGAGGAGTGGCAAGCGTGTATCATGCCCTTATTGTCGACGACGAAGCGCATGCCGTCAGAGGTCTTCAGGCCGGCGTAAAATGGGACAAGCTGAACATTTCGGCCGTGCATAGGGCGTTCAATATTCGCCAGGCGAAGGAAATTTTCGAGGAGCAGCCTATTCATATTTTGCTTTGCGATATCGAAATGCCGCAGGGCACGGGGCTTGAGCTGCTCGGCTGGGTTCGGCGGCATTTTCCGAACACGGAGACGGTATTTTTGACGTGCCATGCGGATTTTTCCTATGCCAAGCAGGCGCTCCAGTTGAACAGCTTCGACTATTTGCTCAAGCCGGTCGACTACTCAGAACTGGAAGATGTGATCGGCAGGGCGCTGGATAAGGTGGAAAAGGAGGAGGAGCTGCGCGCTTTTGAAGCTACCTACAAGCATTACCTTCAGCTGTGGGAAGCCCATCAGCCGCTGCTGATGGAGCGCTTCTGGCACGATTTGATCGGCCAGACGATCCCTTCGACGCCGGAAAAAATCCGCGAGCATTTGGCGAAGCAAAACATCGCGCTTCCGGTCGATCAGCGGTTTTTGCCCATCTACATTCATGTTCAGCGCTGGCACAAGCCGCTTACGCAGCGGGAGCAGCGGATTATGGAATATGCCCTGAGAAACGTCGCCGAGGAGCAAATTTTGCGGCATGCCCGCAATTCCATGGTCATTTCCATGCAGGACGGATCTTTGCTGGCGGTTATTCCGGACGATACGGAAGCTTCGCCCGCTTATATCGTGCCGGAATGCGACCGCTTCATCGAGGCGTGCAATAAGTACTTTTACTGCGATCTGTGCTGCTACATCGGCGAACGGACGGCGCCGCCCGAGATGGTCGCGATGTTCGGCACGCTGAAAAAGCTGGACGCCGACAATGTGACGCTCGTCAATCAAACGCTCGTTCTCCGCAAACAGAACAAAACCGCCGGCCAGCCGCAGACGCCTCAGATGGACGAATGGGCTGAGCTGATGAAGCAGGGGGCGCGGGAGAAGCTGCTGGACGAAGTGAAGCTGTGTCTCGGTTCGTTAAGCCGGAACGCGAGCGGGATCGACGCCGGCTGGTTGCACGCTTTTTACCAGGATTTTATGCAGATGGTGTTCTTCGTTCTGCAGTTGAAAGGGCTGCCTGCGCATAAAGTGTTCGCCGGCAGCCTGCTGACGGAAAAGCCGGAACGGGTCGTCCGTTCGCTGACCGCGCTGCAGGAGTGGGTACCTTATGTGATCGAGGTCGCGATGAATCACATTCAGTCGACTCACGAAAATTTGTCCGTCGTCGAGAAGGTCAAGCAGTTCATTGCTGAGCATATCGGCCAGCAGACGCTCAGCCGCGAGGATATTGCCAGCGCCGTGTTCCTGAACCCGGATTACTTGACGCGGGTGTTCAAGAAAGAGACGGGGCTTGCGATCTCGGAATATTTGCAGCAGCAGCGCATCGTTCTGGCCCAAAAATGGCTCGCGGCCGGCGACCGTCCGGTCAGCGACATCGCGCTGACGGCGGGATATTCCAATCTTTCGTATTTTTCGACGATTTTCAAGAAAGCTACAGGCATGACTCCGGCTGATTACCGCAAGCAAATCCGGAATCATTAAGCGCTTTCAAACGCAGCCGTACAAGGCATCCCTTACATGCGCGCAGGGGATGTCTTTTTTTGCTGAAAAGTCGGAATAATGAAAGTAAAAGGTCGTTTTATTGGTGAGCGGCTGCCTATCCAATCTTCTACAATAGGACCATACAGAGAAGAAAGAGAGGAACTCACCGTGAAACAGAGCGCAGCGAGAACAGCTTTGAAAACGTTTAAACGATATCGGGCCTTATTTTTGATGGTGGTGCCGGGGTTCATTTATTTGTTCATCAACAATTACATGCCCATGTTCGGAGTCATTATCGCCTTCAAAAATATTAACTACCGGAAAGGGATTCTGGGCAGCGACTGGATCGGGCTCAAAAACTTCGAGTACTTGTTCAAAACGTCCGATGCTTACATCATTACGAGAAACACGATTTTGTATAACGGCCTGTTCATCATCCTGAATCTCGTGCTGGCGATTGCGGTCGCGATTTTGCTGAACGAGATCAAAAACAAGTTGTTGTCGCGGTTTTACCAAAGCGTTGTGCTGCTGCCTTATTTGATTTCCATGGTCATCGTAGGCTATCTCGTTCTCTCGATGCTCAACGTGGACAACGGCTTTGTCAATCACCATATTTTGCCTCTGTTCGGCATCGATCCGATTTCCTGGTACGGCGAAGCCAAGTATTGGCCTTACATTTTGACGATCGTGAATATTTGGAAAAATGTCGGGTACTTGTGCATCATCTTCCTGGCCGCAATCGTCGGCATCGATCACGAATACTATGAAGCCGCCACGATCGACGGCGCGGGCAAATGGATGCAGATCCGTACGATTACGGTGCCGCTGCTGATGCCTACCATTACGATCATGAGCCTGCTCGGGATCGGGCGCATCTTTTATTCCGATTTCGGCCTCTTTTATCAAGTTCCGCTCAATTCGGGGCCGCTTCAATCGACGACGGACGTCATCGATACGTATGTGTACCGTGGCTTGATGAACCTGGGCGATATCGGCATGTCCTCCGCCGCGGGGCTGTATCAATCGCTCGTCGGATTTATCCTGGTGCTTATTTCCAACTATGTCGTCAGCCGGCGCAACCGGGAACGAGCCTTATTTTAACAGAGAGGAGTCGGAACGAATGAAATCGAATCACATGAACCAATTTGCCGTCAACGTCTTTTTTCTACTCTTGACCTGTGCCAGCCTGTTTCCGTTTATCCTGCTCTTTATGGCGTCGATATCCGACGAAAAAGCGATCATTCAGCACGGCTATTCGCTGTGGCCCAGCAAGTTCAGCCTTGATGCCTACAAGTTTTTGCTGAACGATTCCAGCTCCATGCTCAGAGGATACGGCATCACCGTCTTTATTACGGTCGTCGGGACGTTCGGGGGGCTGCTCATTTCGTCCTTGCTTGCGTATCCGCTTTCAAGGGAAGATATGCCGCTGCGGAACATCATGTCCTTCCTCGTTTTTTTCACGATGCTGTTCAACGGAGGGCTCGTTTCCACCTATTTGATCTACACCGAAGTGTTCCATATCAAAAATACGATCTGGGCTTTGATCATTCCGGGCCTGCTGACGAACGGCTTCTACATCATGCTCATGCGGACGTTCTTCAGCACGTCGATTCCGGTACCGATTATTGAATCCGCCTACATGGACGGCGCTTCGGAATTCAAAATATTTTACCGCATCATTTTGCCGTTGTCCCTGCCGATTCTCGCTACCATCGGACTGATGCTGATGATCGCCTACTGGAACGACTGGTTTAACGGGTTGATCTTCGTCACCGACAGCAAGCTGTTCAGCTTGCAGAATATGCTCAACCGGATGCTGACGGACATTCAGTTTTTGCAGCAGACGAGTCTGGGGAGCAATCAATCTACGGCTACGGCCAAAATTCCGCTCGCTACGGTGCGCATGGCGATGGCTGTCATCGGCGTCGTCCCGATCATCTGCGCCTACCCGTTCTTTCAAAAGTATTTCGTCAAAGGGCTTACCATCGGTGCGGTAAAAGGCTGAATACTGCCGGACCACCAGTCCGGTTCGTATAAATCATACTATCTTAGGGGGAAATCCGATGTTGAAAAAATGGAAAACAGTAGCGGGAACGATGGCTGTCACGCTGACGGCGACGACTTTGCTTGCGGCTTGCGGCAGTTCATCCGGCTCGCAGGCCGATGCGGGTCAGGGCGGCAAGGCGAAAGACGACGGCAAGCCTTATGAAATATCGGTGGCGTTCATCAATTTCCAGAACATGCCGGATGCAGCGGCGGTTTCGGAGGAGATCAGCAAAATCACGAAGCAAAAAATCAACGCAACGGTGAAGCTGATTCCGATCGGCATTTCCGCCTGGACGCAGCAGACGAACCTGATGCTGGCCGGCAATGAGAAGCTGGACCTGATGGTCAGCTCGGCGGTTTTCAATTACGGCAGTCAGGTTGCCAAAGGGCAGCTGATTCCGCTTGACGACCTTCTGGAAAAATACGGCCAGGGCATCAAGAAGGTCGTGGAGCCGGACATTTTGAACGCGACGAAGGTGGACGGCAAAATTTACGGGGTTCCGAGCATGAGGGATTTGGCCGCGGATTACGGCATGGTGATGCGAAAAGATCTCGTCGACAAATATCACATCGATCTGAGCAAAGTGAAGACGTTCAGCGACCTGGAGCCGGTTTTAAAAACGATCAAGGACAACGAGCCCGGTATCGCCCCGCTCGTCCAGCAAAGTCAAGGGCAGTCGGGACAAACGATTTCGCAGGTGCTGACCGGCGCGACGTTCGACCCGCTAGGGGACTGGCTGGGCGGTCTGACCGATTCCGGCGGCAACCTGAAAGTCGTCAACTTGTTCGAGACGAAGGAATATGCCGACACCTTGGCGCTCGTCCGCAAATGGTATCAAGCCGGATACGTCATGAAAGACATCGCCACTTCGCAGGAAACCGGTCCGAGCCTGGTGAAAGCCGGCAAAGCGTTCGGCTACGTAGCCAACATGAAGCCGGGCTTTGAAGTGCAGGAGTCGCGCAACTCCGCTGCTGAGCTGGTCGGCGTCAGGCTGACCAAGCCGTTCACCGCAACGTCCAACATCACGTCCTTCATGATGTCGATTACGAAAAACAGTGATAACCCGGAAAAGGCGATGGAGTTCATGAATTTGATGTATACGGATAAAGACATCGTGAACCTGATCGATAACGGAATTGAGAACAAGCATTACGTCAAAAAATCCGACATTCTGATCGCCAAGCCCGCGGGCGCAGGGGAATCCGGCTATATGCTGAACGAGTGGGAAGTCGGCAACAACTATTTATCCTACATCTGGGAAGGCGAAGATCCGAAAAACTGGGATAACATGCAGCAGTTCAACAAATCTTCGATCCGCTCCAAAGCGCTGGGCTTCACATTTAACGTTGATCCGGTCAAAACGGAAGTAGCCGCAGCGACGAACGTGCTCAGCCAATACCGCGTCGGCCTCGAAACGGGAACGCTCGATACGGCGATGCTGCAGGAATTCAACGCAAAGCTGAAATCGGCCGGTCTCGACAAAATTATCGCAGAAAAGCAAAAGCAACTGGACGCTTGGGCGAAGGCAAACGGCAAATAACAGTCAGACGCGCGTACGCTTCTTTTCGAGGGGTACGCGTGTTTGTTAAAGCAGGATACGTGCGGTCTTCCAACGAATTTGTTGTTGAATATGCCGCGCGGCAGTTGGCGAACACAGGACGATTATGAAGCGCGAGGAGAGAAGAGCGAATGAACAAAGGCAAAGAAGAGGCGGTCATTCATTACATCACGAACCCGAACGGTCCGACGTTGGGGTACTCGGCTGCATCCGGGGTTCGAATTATCGAACAGGATGGATGCGCTTTCAAAGATTTGAATCAGGACGGCAAGCTGCACAAATATAAAGATTGGCGCTTATCGCCGGAAGAACGCGCGGCGGATCTGGCTTCCCGCATGTCCGTCGAGCAGATCGCCGGACTGATGCTGTACAGCAGCCACCAGGCGGTCCCGGCGTCTCTCGGCTGGTTTTCGGCTACATACGGGGATAAGCCGTATGAGGAAAGCGGCGCCCGGCCGCACGATCTTTCGGATCAGCAGGTTGAATTTTTGTCCCGCGACCACGTCAGGCATGTGCTCGTGACGATGCTGGAGAGCCCGGAGACGGCCGCCCGGTGGAACAACAACATCCAGGCTTATGCGGAAAGCGTCGGACTCGGCATTCCGGTGAACATCAGCTCGGACCCGCGGCACAGCGCGGACGCTTCCAAAGAGTTCAACGCCGGAGCGGGCGGCGCGATTTCGATGTGGCCCGAAGCTCTGGGCCTCGCCGCGACCTTCGACCCGGAAGCGGCGAAGCGGTTCGGCGAAGTCGCGGCCAAGGAGTACCGCGCGCTCGGCATCGCGACGGCGCTGTCTCCGCAGATCGACATCGCGACCGAGCCGCGATGGAACCGCTTCGGGATGACGTTCGGGGAAGATCCGCTTCTGTCGGCGGATATGGCCCGCGCCTACGTGGACGGCTTCCAGACTTCCGCCGGTGCGGCGGAAATCGCCGGCGGCTGGGGCTACGACAGCGTCAATGCGATGGTGAAGCATTGGCCTGGCGGCGGTTCGGGCGAAGGCGGGCGGGACGCCCATTTCGGCTACGGCAAATTCGCCGTATATCCGGGGAACCATTTTGACCAGCATCTGATTCCGTTTACGGAAGGGGCATTCCGGCTGAACGGCCCGACGGGCCAGGCTTCCGCCGTCATGCCGTATTATACGATCTCGTACGGTCAGGATACCGTGAACGGGGAAAACGTCGGCAATTCCTACAATTCTTATATCATTAACGATTTGCTGCGCTCGCAGTACGGCTATGACGGGGTCGTTTGTACCGATTGGGCCATTACCGACGACGAAGGTGAGGATATCTCCAAGCTGTTCCCCGGCGGGCGGTGCTGGGGCGTAGAAGAGAACTATACGGTGGCGCAGCGCCACTACAAGCTGCTCATGGCGGGCGTGGACCAATTCGGTGGCAACAACGAGGCCGGGCCGATTCTCGAAGCGTATCGGATCGGCGCCCTTGAGCACGGCGAAGTGTGGATGCGCAAGCGGTTCGAGCAATCCGCGGTGCGGCTGCTCAAAAACATGTTCCGCCTCGGATTGTTCGAGAACCCTTACCTTCAGGCTGCGGAGACGGCTGCAACCGTGGGCAGCGCCGAATTTATGGCAGCCGGGTACGAAGCGCAGCTGAAATCGGTCGTGATGCTGAAAAACGAAATCGGCGCGCTTCCTTTGCAAAAGCATAAAAAAGTGTACATTCCCGAGCGGTACCGTCCGGCGTCCGTGAACTGGTTCGGCCAGCCGGTGCAGGAGGTGAAGGGCAGTCCGGTTAATTTGGAAGTCATCCGGCGGTATTTTGAAGTGACGGACGATCCCGGGGAAGCCGATTACGGGCTGGTGTTCATCGAGAGCCCGATTACGACAAGCGGCTACAGCACGGCCGATACGGAAGCGGGAGGCAACGGATACGTGCCGATCAGCCTGCAGTATCGGCCGTATACGGCCGAATACGCCCGCGAAACGAGCCTTGCCGGCGATCCGCGCGATGTGCTGAACCGCAGCTACAAGGGCAAAACCGTCGAGGTTTTGAACGCTTCGGACCTTGACATGGTTTTGACGACAAGGGAGCGGATGCAGGGCAAGCCCGTCATCGTCTCGCTCATGCTGTCCAATCCGACGGTGGTAGAGGAATTCGAACGCGAGGCCAGCGCAATTATCGCTCATTTCGGCGCGCAGGATCAGGCGCTTCTGGATATTTTGACCGGCGCGGCGGAGCCTTCCGCACTGCTGCCGATGCAGATGCCCGCCAATATGCGGACCGTCGAGGAGCAGCTTGAGGACGTGCCGCATGATATGGACGTTCATGTCGATGCGGCAGGCAGCCGCTACGATTTCGGCTTCGGCCTGAACTGGAGCGGTGTCATTCAGGATGCCCGCACTTTGGCGTATGTTAAAATAAGGTGAAGGCAGTTTGCGCATGCGCAGTCTGATGCCAAATAGCACCCATGTTCCGGCAAAGCAGGTCTACGCCGGGAAGCTAATAAGCGGGTGTGATATACCATCATAAATAACCGTAAATCGTTATTGAAGATATGGTGGAAATGTTTACCACGCCGATAAGTACATACGTGTCTAAAAAGCCGCGCGATGCGCGGTTTTTTATGTGAGTGAGGCTTGGCTTGTGGTGTCTAAGGAAAATAAAGTTTTCTTAGTGCTTTATGGCTCAAACTAAAAACTGCACAAAAAATAATTTGAATTTCTAAAATCTCTATGGTAAACTAACAACTGTTAGTCAATTACTAACGACCGGTAGTTAGTGGAGGGATGTATATGACAGCTCAAAAAATTATGAATGTCGCGCTTCGCCATTTTGCGCAAAATGGATATGAGGGCGCCTCGCTTGCAGATATTGCTACAGAAGTAGGGATCAAGAAACCGTCTATTTATAATCACTTTAAGGGCAAAGACGATCTATTCATGGCGGTATATCAAGATGCAGCGAAAAGAGAGCTTCAATTTGTTGAAACGTATCTGAAGCCTGAACGTCATGAGCAGCTGGAACAACAGCTTTTTGGCTTCTTATCCGGATATAAAGAGCGGTACGAGAAAGAGGAGGATACGAAGTTTTTTTTGCGGATGTCTTTTTTTTCTCCCGTCCATTTGCAGGAGCAATCGATGAAGCTTAGCTTGTCTTATATCGATCAAATGGCTGACCAAGCCAAAGTGCTTTTTCAATCCGCGCAGCAAGAAGGATTGATCCATGTAGACGTTACTATTGATCAGGCGACGGGCGCTTATATGGCGGTTCTGGACAGTTTATTTGTTGAAATGCTTTATGGTGATCACGACCACCTAATGAAACGACTTGAGGCTACATGGCATGTTTTTTGGCGGGGTGTAAGAAACATCTAGGGGAGGATCAGACATGAATCGTAGTTGGATTTTAATCATTATAGGTGCGTTATTTGAGGTTATGTGGGTCATTGGCTTTAAGCATGCAGATGATTTATTTACTTGGGTGGGGACTGCTGCTGCCGTCGTCATATCGTTTGGCTTAATCATTATTGCATCTACCAGGTTACCTGTGGGTACGGTTTATGCGGTATTCACAGGCCTTGGGACTGCCGGGACCGTACTTTCTGAGATGATTTTATTCGATGAACCGGTTAAATTGACCAAACTATTACTCATTGCATTACTTTTGGCGGGTGTACTGGGATTGAAATTAGTCGGTGCCTCACCAAAAACTAAGGAGGTATCGGGTTGATGGCATGGTTATCATTAATTTTCGCTGGCCTATTTGAAGTAGTAGGTGTGCTCGGAATGAATAGGATCAAACGTGACAATAACGTAAAGGCTTATCTGCTCTTTGCCGGGGGGATCATTCTTAGTTTCATATGTTTGAGTTATTCATTGAGAAGTCTTCCGATGGGTACGGCTTATGCAATATGGACAGGTATTGGTACTGTCGGTGGCGCTTTAGTTGGTATGTTTTTCTTCGGTGAATCCAAAGAATGGCGACGTATTCTCTTCATTGCCATGGTACTAGCTGCTGCTGTCGGACTTAAACTCATCTCTTAGTATGCGCAATTCATTTTAAAAACGTATAGATTCAGTAGTTCATTTTTGATCGCCCGAAAGGCCGCCCACAGCGATGGTTGCATACATAGCGCCGCCGGTCAAATCGAAGACCAATCCGGCATATGCCCATTCCTTGATTCGTGGAAAGCCTGGGACAAGTAGGGAATCATAATTTTTTTCATTGAATTTTGCCCCTCGATGAAACGCTTGATGTTGAATCATGAGCCGATACAATGTCACCTTTAAATTTGTAAGGGAAGTTCATTTGGAATATTCCTTTACAGGAATATTCCTGATTGGGAATTTTTGAATCGTAGGATGAAAGTTATCCTGAATAACGGAGAAGATTAAACAAGAAACTGTTAAATACTGCAGTCCTTCCAGCCTATTATGGAAGACCGTTTTGATAACTTGGGCAATTACTTGCTTGAACTGCAGAATAAGGAAAAACCATAACATCATTCATTTAGGAGGTGCAATACCATGTCAAAAAACGAAATGGTCTCGAGCGCGGCAAGACCTAATTGGTAAACCGGTCTGAATATGCGTCGGCAGAGGCCCTTAAAACCGTTATGGACATGGGCATGCTGCAAGGAATTGCCGAAACCTGGAATGATTGAGCGAGCTTTTGGAGTCGCTTAAGTAAAGTTAGCTAGAAAGAAAATGCGGGCTTGAGCCGTAAATTATTCCATATGAGGAGTGTATAAATTGTGATTAACAAAATTGGGCAAGTTATGTTGTATGTGAATAACCAAGACGCATCCAGAGATTTTTGGACAAAAAAGCTTGGCTTCGAGGTCATCGCGGAAGTAACCAATGGTCCGATGAGATGGATCGAAGTCGCTCCTAAGGGTGCAGCAACGAGCATTGTTCTTCATAGTAAAGAGTTCGTTGCCAAAATGAACCCTGAAATGAATCTTGGAACGCCATCTATCATGTATTTCACAGACAATTTTGATGAGTTGTATAGCGATCTGAAAAACAAAAATATCAAAGTTGGACAAATAGTGGAACTTCCCTCCGGCAGAGTTTTTAACTTCGCAGATAATGAAGAAAATTACTTTGCTGTATCGGAAAAGAAATAAAATAGTTGAATAAGTTACGACAGCAGCTAATCAAAATGATCAGCTGCTTTTTTCATTGCCGTATCAGGCAAAATGGGTGTTTAATTTCGAGTCCTGTTTCCTTATGAGACCGCAAGACTGAACAAAATGGGCAGGAGACATCGAGGCAAGGAAAAAAACCTGCGAAAGTGCAGGCTTTTCCTCAGGAAATGGCTTGTTTTGGCAAAAAGCCTGCAAAAGTGCAGGAATTTTCGGTGGCCAGCGGTCAAGGGTGCAAATTCATGTATTTTTGCAGGTTTTCTTCGTACAGCCAGACAGATTGTGGTCATCGCCTCTGACGCGAGGGTTTTGCAACAGCGGCCTTTGCAGCTGCGTTTTCCCTTACCACCTTCTTACTAAATGCAAGCAGGGCTTGGGCGCAAAAAGTGCTTAGTTGCAAGAAGCTTGCTTCCCCGATTTTGCTGCCAAAATGGATATATCACCCGCAGGGTGCTTATTTGGCTTGTCATTAAATGCCGCCTTGATATTATCCTGCATATATGTTATATATAAGATATAACAGATATACGAAATACACGTTATGTCTAATTGATTTTTCCCGTCTGAGAGAGAAAGGATGTTTGCCATGTTCATCGAACTGGATTTGCAGTCGGAGGTGCCGATCTACGCGCAAATTGCCGAGCAGCTTGTGGAAGGCATCGCCTCTGGCGAATTGAAACCGGGAGAACCGCTTCCTTCCGTACGCAGTTTGGCAGCGGATCTGGGCATTAATTTGCACACTGTGAACAAGGCGTACCAGAGCTTGAAGCAGGAAGGGTTTTTGCAGGTTCACCGCAAGCAGGGTGTCATCGTACAGCCGGAAGGCATGCCGGGCGTGACCGAAGCGTTCAAAAGCAAGCTGCGGAGGCAGCTTCGCACGTTAGCGGCGGAGGCGATCGTCAGAGGGATGCCGGAGGAGGAATTTTTGCGCGTGTGCGCGGAAGTTTATCGCGGAGGCAGTGCTAAAGAAGGGGGGCATGAACAATGATCGACGAATGGTGGATTTGGGCTTTTGTAGGCGCTATGTATGTTTCGGTCGGCATTTTATTGCTGATGCTGCCGTATTTGGGGAGCCGGGCCGTTTTGTTCGGCGTGTTCGTGCCGGCTGAAATGCGCCGCGATTCCGGTGTCATCGCAATCAGACGCCGTTATATCGTTCACGGATGGGTTAATTTCGTATGCGGAGCCGCCCTGGGCGCTGTGGCGGGATGGTTGTTCGGATGGAATCCCGCGGCGGCGTTTTTGACGGCAACCGTGCTGCAAACCGCGGGCTTTGCGATTGCCGTTATGGCGGGGTATCGCGCCGCGCGCCGGATCAAGGAGGAGAGAGGCTGGGAACAGCCTGCGGACTTCCGCCGGCGAGTGGCAAATCTGCACTTCCGTAGACAGCGGCTGGCGCTCGGCAACGGATGGTATGCCATCCATCTGGTTCTGATCGCCGTATCGGTCATTTGCGCTATCGCCTTTTGGGACCGGATTCCCGATACGCTGGCAACCCATTACGGCGCCAACGGCCGACCGGACAAATATTCCGCGAAAGGCTTCGGTTCCGTCTTTACGCTCAATATCATTCAATTGCTGATGACCGCCCTCTTTGCGTCCATCAACGTCATCATCCGATTGGCCAAACAGCAGTTGGATCCGAACAGCCCCGGGGAATCGATGGAGAAGCAACTGCGGTTTCGCTGGGCCAACTCGATTTTTTTGTTCGTCCTGTCTTTGTTTGTTATCGCTTTTTTTAGCTATATTCAGGCGTCTATGCTGTATGGCTGGTCCATGAATGCAGTGATAGGGGCGGCATTGGCGCTGCCGATCGTTATTGTTTTCGGCGTCGCCGGATTTATGGTGTATCTCAGCAGCAAAGGTATCGACCAGTCGCAATACGGCCCTTCCTCCGATGACCGTCATTGGCGTGGGGGAGGTATGTGGTATTACAATCCCGAGGATCCGTCGTTGTTTGTTGACAAACGTATTGGCGTGGGGTGGACGCTGAATATGGCGCAGCCGTTAAGTTGGGTGGTGCTCGGCGCTACATTGCTGCTTCCGCTGGCGATCATTGCCATCTCGCTGCTGTTGTCTTGACGAAATGGAGCGGCTTGACTAGGCTCCCGGATGGGCTGCTGCTTGTTTTGCCCACGGGCTTTCTCTGTGTTAGGGGCGCATCGGGTATCAAACATGTATGCTGCAATGCTTGCAGGATGCATGTTTTTTTCATTTTACCGCCGAAAAGTTCATAAAAGTTGGAAATGTCCACCCGTTTTTTAATAAAAAGTGCATAAAAACCGGCAATATGAAGTGACGCTCCGGAAGGAAGGCGTTTATAATGTTGAATTGCACCGGCAAAATGAAAGCGAATACAAATTTGGCGAAAGGAGCTTAGGGAAAGGTTTTGGCCGAATGCGACGGCTTGTCTTGAAAGGCATTGTCGTGCTCGTCTTGATACAAAATGTATCGGAAAAGATTTTAAACAAACATTTATAGGAGGGATCTTCATTGCGCAAAAGCAGAATTCAGGCGTTATCGCTCGCTTTGACCTTATTCGGCAGTTTGTCGTTCGCTTACGCGGCGCCTGCCGCAGCGGCGGATACGGGTCTAACGGAGCAGCAGTTGAAAGATAACGATTATATTCTTTACTTCGTCAACGCCGGAGACCCTATGCCCGCTACGGTCGAAGGTACGGATAAAATGGGCTTGTACGCCAGCAGCACGGAGCAGATCTACGGCAAAGATCCGGTCACCGGAAAAAAATGGGGGCTGACCACCACAACGAGCGCAACAAACGTCACCAATGCCGCCAATAAATACGGATCGCTCCGCTATTATAATGGAACGCAAGTGCGAAGCAAAGCGTTGAGCTACAAGTTCGAGCTGCCGGAAGGCGATTACGATGTAACTTTGGGTTTTAAAAATCCGTGGAGCGGCCGAAGCGTCAACATTGTGCTCGAAGGCACTAATGTGTCGGGCGGCGATTACGATATCGGCAGCTACGGCGCCGAGAAGGAAGTGACTTATACGAAGACGCACGTCGGCGACGGCGAACTGAACGTCGATATTCAAGGGCCGTCTACGGCGGCTTTGAGCAATTACAATGACCCCTTGGTCAACTACATTATTGTTCGCAAAAATACGCTCATCCCGCTCTCCGACTTGCAGGCCAAAATCGCGGCGGCACAGGCGGAAGCCGCAAAGCCGGGCTACAGCAAATACACGGTGCAGCTGCTGAATGCCGTGATCGCTGACGCCAACGCTCTGGCAACGAGCATTGCCGGCGGCGCTGCGGACGTGGCTGCGAAGCAAAATGAAATTCGCGCAGCCATGGAAAATCTGGCCCAGGCGGTAGCCGGATTGGCGCCGGACATGGTCTATAACTCTTTTACGCCGGGAGCTGTCTGGAGAGACACGAACGGGGCGCCCATTCAGGCGCATGGCGGCGGCATGCTCTACGATGAGCCGAGCCAAACGTATTATTGGTACGGCGAAGACAAAACGAACGGCTACCTTCCCGCCAGAGGAGTGCGAGTGTATGCTTCCAAGGATCTTTATAATTGGGAAGACAAAGGTCTTGCCTTAACCGCAATCGGGTCGTTGGAGCAATTTGACACCGATCCGCTTATTTCCCGGATTTATGCCGGCCGAACGGACCGTGCGGATATTTTCAACGACATCGGTACCCAGCGGATCATCGAAAGGCCGAAGGTGATTTATAACGAAAAAACGCATAAATATGTTATGTGGATGCATACGGACGGGCCAAGCGCCACTTCCACCGCGAATTATGCAAAAGCCGAAGCCGGTTATGCGCTTAGCGATTCGCCGACGGGGCCTTTCGTCTATCAGGTGAGCAACCGCATGGATCGCGTGCCGCCCGGGGCCACGTATGACGGCCAGCCGAACCAGCCCGGCATGGCGCGCGATATGAACTTGTTCAAGGATGATGACGGCACGGCCTATCTGATTTATTCCAGCGAAGAAAATATGACGATTTATATTTCAAAGCTCAATGACTCGTATACGGATATCGTCGGCTGGCATAAGGATGGTCTGGAAACCCGCGATACGACCTACAAAGCCCAGTACGGCGTCGATTACATCCGCGTCTTTCCCGGCGCGCAGCGCGAGGCGCCCGCAATGTTCAAATATGGCGGCAAATACTACTTGATCACTTCAGGCGCTACAGGATGGGCGCCGAACCGCGCGATGTATACGGTGGCCGACCGGATTTTCGGTGAGTGGAAAGCGATGCGCGATCCTTCCGTGGGAGCGAAAGCTTCGACGACGTTCGATTCGCAAAGCACGTATGTGCTGCCCGTCGACCCTGCCAAAGGGAAGTTCATTTTCATGGCCGACCGTTGGAATGAAAGCAATTTGAAAGATTCGAGATACATTTGGCTGCCGGTCGAATTCGGGCAAAACGACGAAATTGCGCTGAAATGGTACGATCAGTGGAATTTGAGCCTGCTTGACAGCATGGGAAAAATTGCGGTGAATACTGCACTGCCGCAAAAAGCCGCTGTCGGCCAGCCTCCCGTTTTGCCCGCTGTGTTGAATGTGACCGACACGGACGGTACGATCAAGGATACGCCGGTCGTCTGGTCGCTGAACGCAGCCGATTTCGCCAAGCCGGGTACGGTTTCCGTGAACGGCACGCTGACCGCTTTGGCCGGCCGGGTCATCAAGATCCAGATTGTCGTTGTGCCCGACCACGTGCTGTATTTTGTGCATGCAGGCGGGGCGGCGACGAGCGATTACGGCATCTGGAGCTCATACATGCAAAATACGCTGATCAACAAGTCCGTCATCGACCAGCAGTACGATCCGGTGAACGGCAAAACATGGGGCTACGTCGGCAACAGCACCAAAACTTCCGGCGACGCTTCGGGCAATCTGTACGCATCTCTGCGCTATCTCGCCAGCAATGCCGGGGACGATCTGACGTATAAGTTCGATCTCGGCAATGGCGCCTATACGGTGTACGTCGGTCTTTACGATCCTTGGTACCAATATTCCAAAGGGAACCGTAAAGCGGATATCCGCATCAACGGAGAAACGAAAACGAGCGGATACGTGTTTACCGATGCTTACGATTCGCTCGGATACGACAAAGTGAAAGTAACCGACGGGCACCTGGAGGTAACGGTTCACAGGTCCGCTTCTGCGCCTGCAACCAACTCCGACCCGCAGATCAGTTGGATCATCATCGTCGACGAAAATGCGTCAGCCACTTTAACGGGAACGGACAGCGTTCAGGCCGGCCAGTCTTTCGATTTGACCTACGGCCTTAGAAACGCCGTCACCGATTCGGTGTATGGCAGCATTTACGCCCAGGATTTGACCGTCACTTATCATCCGGGCCAGCTGCAATTTGTTTCCGCCGAACCGCTGCTCGACGGCGTAGCGGTCGTAGGCCAGACCGAGACGCCGGGACATATTCGTATCATTGCGGCCAGCCAGGGCGCGGAGCATGCGATAACTGCAGCGAACAGCGGGCAAATATTGAAGCTGAACTTCAAGGTGAACCCGCTGGCGCAGTCGGTGACAAGTACCGTGTATATGTCGGATGTCGTGGTGGCCGACAGAAACGGCGAAGAACGGCAATTAGCCGGGGCTTCCCACAGCCTGCAATTGATCGTTACGGATACGGCTGCGCTGCGTTCGCTGATCGCAGACGCACAGTCGAAGCATGATACGGCAGTGGAAGGCACGAAAGCCGGTCAATATCCGCGGGCTGCAATCGACGCCCTGCAAGCTGCCATTGATCAGGCCAAGGCGGTTGCCGACAACCCGTCATCGACGCAGGCGCAAATCAATCAGGCGGTCACTCAGCTGAACGCCGCGATTCAGACGTTCCTGGCCTCGGTGAACGTAGCCGCTCCAGGGGATGTGAACGGGGACGACCGCTTCAGCATCGGCGATTTGGCAATGGTGGCGGCGCACTACGGCGAAACTTCGGCAAGCCCGAACTGGCTGCCGGCTGCGGATGTCAATCACGACGGCAAAGTCGACATCATGGACCTCACGATCGTAGCCAGAAAAGTTTTATCGCAATAACCGGTGTGTCTCAAACGCTTCCCCCTATGTACGCGGGGAGGCGTTTTTTCTTTAGACGGCGACGTGTTGGCAGCACCCCCTGGTCGTCATGCGCAGAAAACTTGCTGTGGAGAAAGTACATCCTTTTACGTCCAGGCTGCCCAGAAACCCACACGCCCACAAGCCAGAGTCGGTCGCACTATCCGCCCGATTGCGTAAAGAAAACCTGCAAAAGTACAGTTTTTGCTCGGTAGATACGCCGGCCGTGAAAAATTCCTGCAAATGTGCAGGCTTTTTGCCGCGAACATGGCCTCAGCCCCGTTTTAACCGAAAATTCCTGCACAATTGCAGGCTTTTCGCCAAAATGGGCCATTTTTGTGAAAAAAACCTGCACTTTCGCAGGCTTTTTCCCTGTCAGACCGCTTTGCTCTCCCACTTCAGCCCCGCAACCCGCGGAGGGGAGGCGTGGCTTATTCCAGCCCCGCAACCCGCGGAGGGGAGGCGTGGCTTATTCCAGCCCCGCAACCCGCGGAGGGGAGGCGTGGCTTATTCCAGCCCCGCAACCCGCGGAGGGGAGGCGTGGCTTATCCAGCCCCGCAACCCGTGGAGGAGAGGCATGGCTTACTTCAATTCTGCAACCCGCGGAGGAGAGGCATGGGATACTTCAACTCTGCTACCCGTGGAGGAGCGGAGTGGCTTATTTCAGCTCTGCCACCCATGCAGGAGAGGTGCGGCTTACTTCAGCACCGCAACTCGGGGAGGTTGGGGAAGAACGACTGTGGCCCCTCTGGTTCCTCTAACCCAAGACTTTATCAACAATCTGACTTTCGCAGGTTTTCAACACGTTAATAGAGATGCACCACACCTCGTCAATGTGCATTTTTCTCAACAGCCTGCACATTAGCAGGTTTGCGGCCTTCTGTGCTGCTTCACAAACAGGTATACGCGTCTTCATCCAAACGTCGCCCCGCCAACCCCCCCCTGATGCTCGGACGATGTTTTGCATCGTCTCGTGTCGGGGTGGCGCAGAAGTTCGTCGCCCGGGCAATGGGCCGCCCCCGCACGCCCCGCCGCTTGGTTGGCTACTTCCTGCTGCGGTATACCCGTTCGGGGCGGCCGACGACGCCGTAGGACAGATCGGCGTAAAGGTCGCCGGACCCGACCAGATGCTCCAGGTAGCGCCGGCCTGTCGAACGGCTCACGCCGATCAGCTTGGCGATCTGGTCGGCCGTCAATCCCGCCGGCGCGCCTGATATGGCCTGGACAACTTTGACCAGCGTCAATTTGTCGATGCCTTTGGGCAATGGCGCTGCGTCGGGGCCGGGTTCTTTTTTGGCCGTTCCCGAGAGCAGCCGGTCGACATCGCTTTGGCTGATGCTGGCGCTCTCGTTCAACCGGCTCAGTTCGCGGCGAAAATCGAGGTAACGGACGAGCGTTTCCTGGAGCCGGTTAAAGACGAGCGGCTTTATGATGTAATCGAACGCCCCGCTGCGGACGGCTTCGCGCACCGCGTCGACTTCTTTGGCGGCGGTAATCATAATGGCATCGGTCTCGCGGTAATGCTGCCGGATGTACTGCAAAATATCCAGGCCGCTCGCATTCGGCAGGTAGATGTCGAGGAACACCAGATGGGGAACGAGAACTTCCAGCTGTTCTTTTGCCTGAATGTCATCGGTGGCGATGCCGACGACTTTAAAGCCGGGCACTTTTTCGATGAATCTCCGGTTGATTTCGGCGATTTTCACGTCATCTTCGACAATCAGCACTTCAACGCTTGGTTTATGGAGCCGAATGTCCATTGAAATTCCTCCTTGCGGCGACTTCGCTATTTTTGGGAATGGCGGCGGTGAAGTTCGTGCCCCCTGCCGGATTTTTACCGTAGGTGACGTATCCGTTCAACTTGCTTGCCGCATGCTGGACGAGCGAAAGCCCGATGCCGCGGTTTTCTCCCGCTTTTGTCGAAAATCCTTTTTCAAAAACGGCGCTGCCCGTTTCGCCCGGAATGCCGATTCCGTTGTCTTCGCATTCGATAATCAAATCTTCTCCCAGATCGGTCAAAAATAGTTTGACATGGCCGTTATGCCTGTTGGCCCCGGCAAGCACAGCTTCCATCGCATTGTCCACCAGATTGCCGATGATCGTAACAAGCAAGTTGCGGTCGACTTGATCAGGGATGTCTTTGAACGTGCTTTCCGGGTCGATCTCGAACGTCAGCTTAAGCTCTGTCGCATGATTGTACTTGCCGATGAGGAGCCCTCCGATCATGGGATCAGGCACTTCCTTCATAATAAATTGCACCAGATTTTGATGCACATTCGATTCCCGGGAAATCAGCTCGACGGCTTCCTGGTACGATTCAAGCTGGATCAGGCCGGAGATGACATACAATTTGTTGGAAAACTCGTGGGTTTGCGCCCGCAGCGCGTCGGCAAACCGCTTTACCTGGGACAATTCCTCCGCTAACCGGTACAGCTCGGATTTGCTGCGAAAGCTCGATACGGCGCCGATCACGCGGTGCTGCAAATCGGTCATCGGCACCCTGTTGACGATAACTTCATGATCGCCCATCAGCATTTCCCGGTCGAATTCGGCGACGCCTGTCCGAACGACCTCATGAAGCCGGGTGTTCGGTATCATTTCTTCCACCTGCCGGCCCACGATGTCGGCATGTTCCGGCATGCGCAGGAGTTGCAGCGCGTAGCGGTTCGCCATCGTAATGGTGCCTTTCCGGTCGACGGCGATGATTCCTTCGCGGATCGATTCCAGAATGGCCTGCTTCTGGGTATAAAGCGCGCCGATTTCTTGCGGTTCCAGCCCGTGGATGGAGCGGCGGACACTGCGGGCGATCAGCACCGCGCCGCTGAGGCCGACGGTCAGTACGATAAAAGAAATCAGGTACACTTGATCCTGATAAACATCGGTAATATGATCGACATCCTCAGTCAAAAAGCCGACGGACACGATGCCGATAACCGAGCCGTCCGCATCCAGCACAGGCGCTTTGCCGCGCAGGGAAGGGCCCATCGAGCCGACCGCCTTCGAGATGATCGACCGGCCTTCCAGGACGGGGCCGTTGTCTCCGCCGACCATTTCCAGGCCGATCCGCTCCGGCAGAGGATGCGAATAGCGGATGCCTTCCCGGTTTCCGATCACGATATATTCCGCATCGGTTTTCAACCTGATGTTTTCGGCGATCGGCTGAATGATCGCGGAAGGGTTTTGCTGATGGAAGGCTTCCCGGATATCGGGCATGGAAGCCAAAGTTTCCGCTACCTTCAGCGCACGCGTGCCGATCTGATCCTCCAGTACGGAGGAAATGACATAATATAGAGTGCCTCCAAGGCTAAGGATGACAAATGCAAGCAGGGAACAGATGATCAAAATAAGCTTCGTTTGCAGACGCATCGTCCTCAAAGCACCACACTTTTTTTGCTGTTATTGTAACATAAAGCGCTATCATTTCAGTTAAAAATAGTCCGCAGCCCGCCGTGAACAATATGAACAAAATGCGCAAAACGCTTTTTTTATCGTTAATCGCGTTAAACTATTCAATTCATAAGCCTCATGTTATTCTGAAAACGTTTATAAGAAAGCGCATTCATTTACACATACAATTTATCATGGAGGGGTATTGGAATGACACGAATTTTTGCGGCTTCATGGAAAGCGGCTTCGGCCGGCTTGCTGGCGCTCAGCTTGGCTGCGTGCGGCGGCGGTGCCCAGCAGGCTTCAACGAGCGGCGGCTCGGGCAAGGAGGCAGCGAAGGCTCCGGCGGCGACGACAGCCGCAACTGCTCAAGCAGGGGCCTCCAAGTATCCGGAAAAGGCGCTCAGCCTGATCGCTCCGTCGGGCGCCGGCGGCGGCTGGGATATGACCGCGCGCACGATCGTCAAAGTATTGGCGGACACCAAAACGCTGAACAAACCGATTACAGTGGAAAACAAACCGGGCGGAGGCGGCGCTGTTTTCATGGCGGAATACGCTACCAAAGATGTGAAGGACAACTATAAACTATTCGTCAACTCGCCGCCGATCCTTATTAACAATTTGAAAAAGGAGGGCAACTCTCCTTACGGCTACAAGGACACGACCCCGCTGGCGCAGTTGACCAAGGACTACGGCGCGGTTGCGGTATCCGCAAGCTCCAAATATAACGACCTGAAGTCGCTGCTGACCGATTTGAAAGCGGACCCGGCCAAATTCACGGTAGCGGGCGGATCGGCTCCGGGCTCGATGGATCATGTAGTTTCGATTCTTCCGGCGTTCAAATTCGGCATCGATCCGAAAAAAGTGAAGTACGTCTCCTATGACGGCGGCGGCGAAGCGATAACGGCGCTGCTCGGCGGCAATGCCGACATTCTTGGGACGGACGCTTCCTCCCTGGACCAGTATTTGAAAGCCGGCAAAATCAAAGTGCTGGCGTTAGCGGCGCCCGAGCGGCTGGGCGGCAGCATGAAAGATGTGCCGACGATGAAAGAGCAGGGCATCGATGCGGAATTTTTGATTTGGCGCGGTATTTTCGGACCGAAAGAGATGAGCGAGAGCGCGAAAAAGTTTTGGGAGGACACGCTGGGCAAAATGGTGGAGTCGGACGCATGGAAAAAAGAGGTACAGGCCAACAACTGGCAGACCGAGTACAAGAAAGCGGATGATTTCAAAGCTTATCTGGCGCAGCAGGAAACGCAGGTCAAAGATATTTTAACGGCGCTGGGCATGCAAAAATAAGAGCGTCTTTAAACAGGAGATGGCTGAAAATGAACAAAACGTTCGACCGTTATGCCGGAATCGTATTTTTTGCCGTAGGCACGCTGTTTGTCGTCGGCAGCAACAGCATTTCGGCCAGCGCCTACGGCAGCAATGTCGGGGCGAACATATTCCCGATGGTGCTGGGCATTATCCTGGCGCTGCTGAGCGTCAGGCTCGTTTATGAAACATTTCGCCATCAGCAGGCGGAGAAGCGCAAGGAAAATTTGGACTACAAGCGGTTCGGCATCATTTTTGCGTCGGCTGTCTTGTACGCCTATTTTCTGGAGGATGTCGGGTTTGTCATTTCGACGTTTCTCTTTTTGATGATCGGCTTCCAGACGATGGAAAAGGGCAGGATATGGATTTCTCTGCTCATCTCCATAGCTTTTTCCTATGGCGTTTATTATCTTTACGTCCATGTGCTGGACGGTTCCCTGCCCGGTTTCCCGGCTTGGTTAGGTTTTTCCTAGCATATTCCTGCCAGAAGCCAAGTTTTTTGCGGAAAACTTTTAGGAGGTTATAGTTGTGAGCACGGTTGAATACTTGCTTCACGGTCTGGGTACAGCGATGCAGTGGCACAATCTGGCGTTTGTTTTCATGGGCGTGCTGATCGGGACCGTAGTCGGCGTCTTGCCCGGAATCGGCCCGATGAGCGGAGTCGCGCTGCTGATTCCGATTACGGCGACGATGACGAACGGATTGAGCCCCGAGGAAGCGGCGACAAGCTCGATCATTTTGTTAGCCGGGGTGTACTACGGCGCCATGTATGGGGGTTCGACGACTTCGATTCTGCTGAACACCCCCGGCGAGTCTTCCTCCGTCGTGACGACGCTGGACGGCTACCAGATGGCCAAACAGGGCAGGGCGGGCGCGGCGCTGGCCATCTCGGCCATCGGCTCTTTCGCCGCAGGCATCATCTCGCTGATCGGCCTGATTTTCATGGCGCGGCCTCTGTCCGAGGTCGCCATCAAATTCGGCCCTGCCGAATATTTTTCGCTGATGGTGCTCGGTCTGCTCGCGATCAGCGGGCTGGCCGGCAAATCGATGGTCAAGGCGCTGATGATGACAGCGCTCGGCCTGTTGCTGGCCACGATCGGCATCGACAGCGTATCCGGCGTCGAGCGGTTTACGTTCAACATTCCCGAGCTGTATCAGGGACTGGAATTTTTGACCGTGGCGGTCGGCACCTTTGCCGTAGGCGAAGTGTTTAAAACGATTTTGCAGCGGGAAAGTAATGACGGAGAACTGGCCAAAATCAACCGGATTCTCCCGACCAAAAAAGATTTGAAAGACAGCGCCGCTCCTATCGCCCGCGGTTCCATTCTCGGCTTTTTTATCGGCTTGCTGCCCGGCGCGGGAGCGATTCTCGCTTCATTTTTCGCCTATATCGTGGAGAAAAAGCTGAGCAAAACCCCGGAGCGCTTCGGCAAGGGCGCAATCGAAGGCGTAGCTTCGCCCGAGTCGGCCAACAACGCGGCTTCGGGCGGCGCCATGATTCCGCTGCTCAGCTTGGGCATTCCTTCTTCGGGCACGACGGCCATTTTGATGGGGGCCTTCATTATGTACAATGTCCAGCCGGGCCCGCTGCTGTTCCAGGACCACCCGCAGCTTGCCTGGGGAGTGATTGCGAGCATGTTCGTCGGCAACCTGATGCTGCTCATTCTCAATATGCCGCTGGTCAAAGTGTTTGCCAAAGTGATCGAAACTCCGACCCAATATTTGATTCCGCTGATCATTGTGTTCTCCGTATTCGGCGTGTACGCGGTGCAATATTCGACCTTCGATTTGCTGCTCATTATGGGCTGCGGCATTGTCGGCTATTTTTTGGCGAAAAACGATTACCCGCTTGCTCCGCTCGTGCTCGGGCTCATTCTCGGTCCGATGATGGAAAACAACATGCGCCGGGCGCTGACGATTTCCAACGGCGATTTCATGATCTTTGTGCAAAAGCCGGTTTCTCTCGCGTTCCTGTTCGTCGGGCTGCTATGGATCACGGTTCCGCTGTTTCTGAAAATGAGAGGCAGAAACGTGCTGGTGAACGAGGAAGGATAACGATGGCGCAGAAATGCATGATGACGAGGAGAAAGGGTTATGAGCGTATTTTCGCTGATTTTGCTGAATGTGATTTTCCCTGTATTTTTGCTGATCGCCGCCGGTGCGCTGATGCATCGCATATTCCGTTTCGATATGAACACGCTTTCCAAAATCAATGCGTATTTCCTGCTGCCGTGCGTGAGCTTCACGAATATTTACCAGAGCAACCTTGCCGGCGGCACGCTTTTGCAAATTGCCGGTTTTCTGCTGCTGCAAACGGCGGTCTTGATCGCGGTCGGCAAAGCCGTCGCAAAGGCATCAAAGTTTGGCAGGGGGCTCGCTTCCAGCTTTACCAACAGCATCGTCCTCAGCAATTCGGGCAATTTCGGCTTGCCGGTTAGCCAGCTTGTGTTTCAACATAATCCCGTCGGGCTTTCCGTGCAGGTGATCGTCATGATTTATCAGAACTTCCTGACCAACACGTTCGGGTTTATGAACGCCGTTTCCGTTCGCAGCCAGGGAAGCAAGCTGGTTAAGGAGCTTTTGAAAAATCCGATGATGTACGCGTTTGCGCTCGGCTTTTTGCTCAAATTGTCGGACATTCCGATCCCGTCTTTTTTGTGGAATCCCGTGCAAAATGTTTCCGGCGCTTTTCTGGCGATCGCGCTGGTCACGCTTGGCGCGCAAAGCGCATATTTGCGCTTCAATCACTTGAGCTTCCCTCTTGCGGCAAGCGTGATCTCAAGGCTGCTGCTGTCGCCGGCCATTGCGTTTGGCCTCATTGCGGCCCTGCAGCTGGAAGGCACGACCGCGCAAGCTTTATTCATCGCAAGCTCATACCCGACCTCGCGAAACAGCGCCGTGTTTGCCCTGGAATACGGGAACGAGCCCGATTTTGCCGCACAGGCCGTGCTGCTGTCCACGCTGCTCAGCAGCGTAACCGTCGCTGCCGCCGTGTATGTGTCGGGGATTTTGTTCCAATAAACCGCCTTTTAGGAAGAAGGTGGTTTATTTTTATCTAAAATCAACATGAGAATTCATATAGCCTAAAAGAAAAGCTTCAATATGCCGATAATCTAAATCAGTAAGTTCAACTAGAGGAGGATTACGGATGTCCATTCGTGTCAAATTAATTTTGGGGTTTATTGTAGTGATGGTATTATTCACGGCGGCGATCGTAGGCAACATCGTGACCCAGTATCAAGTCGATCTGCTTGTGAGAGATATGAACAAAGCTTCATCCGAATTGACCGAGCTGCAAAATCTGACTTATTTGGGCCGCACTGCTGACGACAGCGGGGCATCGTATCTGATGAGCGCTACGGATGAGAACAAAAAGAAGTTTTTGGCCCAATACCGGCAATATGTGCAGGATGCCACAAGCAAGTTTCAGGAGGTTATGGCTGAGCAGCATGACGAAACGGAGATGCAGGCGCTTAAATCTTTTAGCACCGAGTGGGAAAAGTACCAAAAAGGAAACGAAGCTACATTTATACTTTTTCAACAAAATGCCGTTCAAAAGGCGCAGCAAGCCTATACGGAAGTTACTTTTGAACCTGTCATCAATACGCTGATCGCCTACAAAGACAAGCTTGCCAAAGAAGTGGTGGAGCAAAGACGGGAGGTCGACTCCAGGCAAAAGCTGTCTTTTCAGGTCAATGTAGCGGTAACGGTTACCGCCATCGTAGCGGGGATGCTTATCGCGCTTTTTTTGGCCAATAAAATTACGAAGCCTGTGCGCCAGGTAACATTGCAAATTAAAGAAATAGCCGAGGGCGAAGGCGATTTAACGAAGCAGCTTTCCGTTGCCTCCAAAGATGAAATCGGCGATCTGGCGCGTTATTTTAACCAAATGCTCGGCAATTTGCGTTCGATCATGCAGCAGGTCGGATTCGCTTCCGTCCAGGTCGCATCCTCGTCGGAGCAGTTGACGGCCAGCGCGCAACAAACGAGCCAAGCGACGGAACATATCGCTCTGACGATGCAGGACGTCACCTCCGGTTCGCAAAAGCAGGTTGCCGATTTGCGGCATAACGTAGTCGTCATCGATGAAATATCTATGGGAATCGGGCAAATCGCTTCCAGCATTCAAGAAATTTCGCAATCGTCGGCCCATTCATCGGAAGCATCAATTGAAGGAAACCGGTCGCTGCAAACCGCTGTCGGACAGATGGCGTCCATCGAACGCTCGATTCAATCGTTATCGGAAGTTATCAAAGGCTTTGCGACCCGTTCGCAAGAGGTCGAGCAAATCGTTTCGGCCATTACGGAAATTGCCGCGCAAACGAATTTGCTTGCCCTGAATGCCGCGATCGAAGCGGCGCGGGCGGGTGAACACGGCCGGGGCTTTGCCGTCGTCGCAGGCGAAGTGAAAAAGCTTGCCGCGCAATCCGGCTCGTCCGCGAGCGAAATTACCGCATTGATTCGCCATATTCAAAGCGATACGGTCAAAGCCGTGCAATTTATGGAAGCGAGCACCAAAGAAGTGCAGGAAGGAACCGAGATTATCCGGCAAGCCGGCCACTCGTTCGAAAACATTCAGCAATCCGTCGGCGACGTTGCCGGACAAGTTCAAGAAGTGTCCGCCGCCGTCCAGCAAATGGCCGCAAGCGCAGATATGGTCGTGGGCTCGATCAAGGTCGTGGCGGCATTGTCGGAAGAAGCGGCGGCAGGAACGGAGAGCGTGTCCGCAGCCTCGGAAGAGCAGTTGGCTTCCATGGAAGAAATCTCTTCCTCGGCAGCTTCGCTGGCATCCATGGCGGAAGATTTACAAACACTTGTCGGGAAATTCAAGGTGTAATTTAAAAAGGGGGGCCGCCGGCCCTCCTTTTTTTGATGCGCGTCCCCGCCGCCGCGGGCGAAACCGCGCAGCAGCAGTCCGCCGGTGCCGCGCGGCGCTCCGGACTGCTGCGAAACAGGCCGCCGCATGTCGGCCGCCGTCTATGCAGTGCCATATACCACCCGCCTCACACGCACACAACACAACACATCACAGACGATACACGACATACTATACGCACAGACCACACGCACATACAACACGATGCACGGCACACATACCATATGCATACACCACAAACGATACGCGAACATACCACACGCACACACCACAAACGATACATGACACATACCACACGTACACATAACACGATACACGGTACATAAACCACGCGTACACACCACAAACGATACACGTACATACCACACGTACATACCACACGTACATACCACACGTACATACAACACGCCACCTACCATGCATGCGCACACCCACCCACGATACACGTCATACGGTACACACCACACAAACCAAAAACACGCATACCAGCATATCCCAAACGTACCACGCATGATACACGACATACACCACACAAGCCCAAAAAAAAACATACCACACATTTCACAAACGCACCACGCACACCGCGCGCTGTGATCTGCATTTGGTGTGGCGCTGAGCAAAAAAACTGCAAAAGTGCATCTTTTTACCGCAGGATGTGCCGCCTTGGCGAAATTCCTGCAAAACTGCAGGTTTTTCGCTAACATTTGGGGCTCCGCCCCGTCAGAACAGGAAAAAGCCTGCACAATCGCAGGCTTTTCCTCCAAACGGGCCGTTTTCGCCAAAAAAGCCTGCACAATTGCAGGCTTTTGACCCCAGCTCTGCGGCGCTGCCGAGCGCCCAAGCACGCGGCACTGCCGAGCGCTGCTGCCCGGCCGCTGGCCTTACTCGCTGGAAACGATGAGTTCCAGCTGCCCGTCCAACCGGTAGCTGCCGAATCCTAGCGGCAGAATGAAATGGTCGCCTTTTCGCAGGCTGAAGCTGCCGGTTTCCGTTTGCAGCGCGCCTTCGCCGGACAATACGCTGAAGATCGTGTATTTGGCCGGAGCCGCGAAGGAGGAGGAGCCGTTTACGTCCCATTTTTGCACGGTAAAAAAGGAATTGGAGACGAACGTCGTAATCCGGGCGCCGCCGCTGGTCTCCACGCGGTATTCCGCTGCGCTCGATTGATGAGGGACGGTCGTGACCTCGACCGCTTTTTCCAAATGAAGCTCGCGCAGGTTGCCTGCCGCGTCTTTGCGGTCGTAATCGTACACCCGGTACGTGGTGTCGGAGCTTTGCTGGGTTTCCAGCACGACGATCCCTTTGCCGAGAGCGTGAATCGTTCCGCTGGGGACGTAAAAGAAGTCTCCCGGCTTCACGGTGACGCGGCACAGCAGCTCGTCCCACTCGCCGGCCTGGATCATGGCTGCAAGCTGCGTTTTGGACTGCGCTCTGTGGCCGAAAATGATTTCCGCCCCAGGCTCGCAGTCGACGATGTACCAGCACTCGGTTTTGCCGAGCTCGCCGTTTTCGTGCTCCATGGCGTAAGCGTCATCCGGATGAACCTGTACGGAGAGATCGTCCGACGCGTCGAGAATTTTTGTAAGCAGCGGAAATTTGCCCGCCTTCGATCCGAACAGCTCGGGCCGCTTCTCCCAAAGCTCGCCGAGCGTCGTGTCGGAGAATGCCCCGCCTTTGGCCGTGCTTTGGCCGTTCGGATGGGCGGAGACCGCCCAGCATTCCCCCGTCAGCGCGGAAGGAATGTCGTAGCCGAACAGCTCCTTCAGCTTCGTGCCTCCCCAGATGCGGTCTTTGAATACCGGTTCGAGAAAAATCGGTTCCATGTTTGTCAAGCTCCTCTCAGTTTTTGAACGCTTAATAAGCAAGATGGACGAGCGCCGCGGCGCCGACCAGCCCTGCATCGGTGTGCAGCGAGGCCGGGACGATGTCCGCCCTGCGTCCGGTCGGGTTCAATGCATGAGCGGATACATAGGCTTTGACAGCCTGAAAAAGCGGCTCGCCGACTTGGGACACGCCGCCGCCGATGACGATTTTGTCCGGGTCCAAAATGTTGATGAGCGATACGCAGCCGACGCCGATGTTATGGTACATTTTGGCCGTCAGCTCGGTCATTTCCGCGTTTCCGCCGGCGGCAAGCTCGAATACTTCTTTGGAAGTAACCGTTCTTCCTAACCGTTCCGAGGCTTGTCTCGCTATCGCGGTTCCGGAAGCGACCCATTCCCAGCAGCCGTACTGCCCGCAGACGCAGCGCCCGGCGGACGGGTCAACGACCATATGCCCGGCATCGCCGGCATTGCCGCTGGAACCGGTCAAAAGCTTGCCGTGCAAATAAATGCCGGAGCCGATTCCGGTGCTGATCGTGATGAAAACGAAATGGTCGCTGTCCTTGGCGGCGCCGACCCATTTTTCCGCGAGCGTAGCGGCGGTCGCATCGTTCTCCATGCGGATCGGGTAGCGAAGATAGCGCTCCAGCTCTTGCACCAGCGGGAAATCCTGCCAGCCCGGCAAGTTGGGCGGGCAAGTAATTTTACCGCCGGCAGGGTCCAGCGGTCCGGGAGCGCCGATGCCGATCCCGCGAATGGCGGCGGCGTCTGCACCGCTGTCCGCGATCAGCTTTTGCACGTCGGCCGCGATTCGCTCCACCATTTGCGCCGGTGGAACGGCGAGGTCGGTTTTCAATGCGTTTTTGGCAATGATGCTGCCGTGGGCATCCACGATGCCGATGGCGGTTTTCGTTCCGCCTATGTCGATTCCAATAGCTAAACTCAAAGGTCTTCCCTCCAAAAATATGGGCTTTTAACTTGACAAAACTTGACGAAATTGATTATTGTCAAGCTATGTTGATTGTATCATAAGCGGGAGGAAATGAACATCATGCCAAGGCCGAAAAAAGTTTCGATGCAGGATATTGCGGATAAGCTTGCCGTCTCCAAAAATGCCGTTTCTTTGGCGCTGTCCGGCAAAAAGGGCGTCAGCGAGCAGCTCAGGCAGGAGGTGCTGCAGGCCGCCCGGGATCTGGGCTACGGCATGGTGGCGGAAGCCGGAGGTCCGCAGCGGCAGGAGCATGCGGCTGTGCCGGTGCTTGTCCCGGATCGAATTATGAGCTATGAGGATAACGATCATTTTTTGTTTTACCACGATCTGATCTGGGGGCTGGAAAAACGGCTCGGGGAAAAAGGGTTCAACGCCGTTATTTTGAGAATCAGCGATGAGATGGAAAAGCGGCTGAAGCTGCCCGAGCTGGTGCTTACGCTTCCTTCGCGGGGAATGATTTTGTTCGGGATTGTGGATCGGGAATACGCCGAGATGGTCCGGCAGCGCTGCGGTCCGGTTCTGATGTTCGATTCCTATCATCGCGGCCTCCCCGGTCCGGTCGTGACTTCGGCCAATATCGAGGGGGCATATGAAGCGGTCCGCTATTTGCTCGGCTGCGGCCATACGCGCATCGGGTTTATCGGCCCGACGAACTTGACGACGAGCCATGAGGAGCGGTGGTTCGGTTATTGGAAGGCGATGCGGGAGAGCGGAGCCGCGGAGCGCGCGGATTTTTGTTTGCTGGAGTCTGCGGGTTTTTCCTTTACTGCGGAGGAACTGGACGCTTTTTTGGACGGGCTGGCCGAGCGGCCGACGGCGTTCTTTTGCGGGAATGACAGGATCGCGCTGCTGCTGATCACGGCGCTGCGCGAGCGCGGCATCCGGGTTCCCGAGGACATGTCCGTCATCGGATTTGACGGGCTGGCTCTTTCGGAGACGTCGGACCCGCCGCTGACGACGATGCAAGTGGATAAAGCCGGCATGTGCGATGCCGCCGTGGCGTGGCTGCTGATGGAGCCGAAGGAGCAGCCGTTTTTGAAGTGGGGCGTCCCCGCGGCACTGACTGTCCGGCATTCGGTGGCGGTGGCGGACTGACCGCCTAAAGCGTTTTGGCGCCTCCGGCCATTTTCAATTTGCGGTAATCTTTCGGCACGACGCCTTTGCTTTCCCGGAAAATGCGGGAGAACGTCTTGTACGAGCCGTACCCGACTTCGTGGGCGATTTCCGCAACGCTCATGTCGGTGGACACAAGCAGGCTGCAGGCGTGGCGGAGGCGCAAATCGTGCAAAAAATGAACGAACGTTTGCCCGGTCGTTTGCTTGATGACTTCGCTGATTCGGGACACGCTCATCGAGAACCGCGCGGACAGATCGGACAGCGACAGCTCCTCCTGGTAGCTGCTGTGGATGTAGTGAATGATCGGCCATACCGACAGGCTGGCTTTGGATGCGGGCGCTGCCGCCGATGAGGGCTGGCCGTCTGACCTTCGGCAGCGGTCGAAGCGGATCAAAATTTCCTTAAGCTTCGCCTGCAAAAGCGTGCGCCGCCAGCGCTCATCCCCTTGGTATTCCCGGAACATGTCTTCCAATAAGAGCCGCATCCGCGCCTGCTCTTGCTCGCCCAGCTGTACGTAGGCGGGAAGCGGGTCGGCGTCGTTGATGAGGCCGGACAATCCTTCCTCGGCGCTTGCTTCCATCAGCAGATCCATGCTGAACTCGCAGTTGTACAGCACCAGAGTGCTTCCGGGATCGGTGAACAGCTCGTGTACCTGGTACGGCAAGACGAACGTGAATGTTCCGGGCAGCATCGGATGGCGCATTCCGTTGATCGCCTCGGACCCGCCGCCTTCCACAACGTAGGAAAACTCCAGAAAATCGTGGCGGTGAGCGCGAAAGCCGTGCTCAAGTCGGTGCAGGCTGAGATGAAACGGGAACGCCGAATGCATATTTGGATACGTTTTCAAATAAGCGGGAAAGTAAGTCATGTTTGTGGTCCTCCGAAAAATTGGGACGTTTTTCGAAAAATACGGTACGCTTTCTTTTTGTTTTTATCTTACCATAAATGGCAGAGGAACAGGATACATACTCAGCTTATGCGTTAAGGAGGAACAGAAATGGCAGTGAGCAATAAAGTGAGGATCGGAATTATAGGCGCCGGGAATATCGGGGGCGTACATATCGAGCAATTTTCCAAACTGGCCGATGAGTGCGAAATTACTGCGATAACCGATGCCTATTTGCCGCTTGCGGAAGCCAGGGCGAAAGAACACGGCATCGCCAACGTTGCGGCGTCCCCCGAGGCGCTGATTCAAAGCCCCGATGTGGATGCGGTCATTATCGGCGTGCCGAACCAGTTCCATGCGCCGCTTGCGGTGCAGGCGATCGAAGCCGGCAAGCATGTGCTGCTGGAAAAGCCGATGGGCATCAATTCAGCTGCGGCGCGGCAAATTTGGAAGGCTAGCCGGGCTGCCGACAAGGTCGTCATGATCGGCCACCAAATGCGCTGGGAAGCCGTTCCGATGCAAATCAAGGAGCAGGCGCAGCGGGGTGAGCTCGGCCATATTTATACGGCCAAAGCCGGCTGGTTCCGGCGCAAGGGGATTCCCGGCTGGGGGACATGGTTCACGCGGATGGACCAATCCGGCGGCGGTCCGCTGATCGACATCGGCGTGCATATGCTGGATCTCGCGCTGTACCTGATGGGCAATCCGAAGCCCGTCTCCGTCTACGGCGCGACTTACGCGGAGTTCGGCCCCCGCCGCAAAGGGATCGGCACCTGGGGGAAACCGGATTGGAACGGCATCTACGATGTGGAAGATTTGGCGACGGCGCTGATCAAAATGGACAACGGCAGCACGCTGTCGCTGGAAGTAAGCTGGGCCGTGCACATGGATACCGACAACACACCGTTCGTGCATTTGATGGGCTCGGAAGGCGGAGCCAGCTATCGCGGTGCGCAGGGCAAGCTGCTGACCGAAAAGTTCGACCGGGCGATCGAAACCGAGCTGCGCAGGCCGGAGAACGACGAGGGTGAGCGTCTGCGCCTGAGCCGCCATTTTTTGGCGTGCATCCGTGAAGGCAAGGAGCCGATTGCTTCGGCTTTGAGCGGACTCACGAACAATCTGGTGCTGGATGCGATTTACGAATCGTCCCGTACCGGCAATGAAGTGAAGCTGAACTGGAATTTGGACGAATCGGAGGGGGCATAGCAAATGCTGAGAGGATTAACCCGGTCTGGGCTGGGACAAATAGAGAGCGACGAGCGGTTCATCGAATTGGCGGCCGAATACGGTTTTCAATCGGTCGATTTGGATGCCCTGGCGCTTGTGGAGCGTCACGGTGTTGAAGGAGCGAAGGCGTTGCTGCAAAAGCATGGCGTCGTCGTCGGCGCATTCGGACTTCCGGTCGAATGGCGGACGAGCGAGGAAGCGTTCCTTGACGGCGTCGGCAAGCTGGCGCAGTCGGCTGCCGCCGCGGCCGCGTTGGGGTGCGCGAGCTGCTGCACCTACATATTGCCGTCGACCGACCTGAAAGCGGCGCACTTCATGGCGCTGGCAACGCGGCGGCTGCGCACCTGCGCGCAAATTCTCGGCGCGTACGGCATCCGCCTCGCGCTGGAATTCGTCGGGCCGCACCATTTGCGGACCTGCTGGGCGAACCCGTTCATCTGGACGATCGATGAAACGCTTGATTGGATCGATGCGATCGGGGAGCGCAGTGTGGGCTTGCTGTTCGATTCGTTCCACTGGTATACGAACGGTTCGACGGTCGGTGACATCGAGCGTCTGCGCGCCGAGCAAATCGTCCATGTCCACATCAACGACGCGCCGGACGTCCCGGTTGAGGAAGCGCTCGACAACGGACGCATTTACCCCGGCGAGGGCGTCATCGATTTGGCCGGCTTTTTGCAAGGGCTGCACAAAATCGGATACCGGGGCGTCGTCGCCCAGGAGATATTATCCGCGGAACCGCCTGCGGGCACGCCCGAAAGCCTTGTCCAGCGATCCAAAGCGGGATTCGATAAGGTGTTTTCCGCAGCGGGCCTATAAACGATCCGCTATGAAAAGAGCGATTTTTGCAGGGTTGTTCTGCGAAATTGCTCTTTTTTACCACATTACAGTGATAAAACGCGTGGCTGGCAGCATTCTGATTGGCGAACGCTCATTTTCGAAAAGAGCTCGATGGAGCGTTTTTCGCCGGCGGACAAGCCGTACGTTAGCGGGCTGAGAGAGACGCGCAAACTTGCAAAATCAGCCTGCGTGGAAGGGCCGGAGAGAACGCCTGCCTCTCCCAACAAGTCTCGGAGCGGGTTGCGGCGTCGTACGACGGGGGTACAGCACGGAGCGGGGCGCTGCACGGCGGAGGGTACTGCGCGCAGCGGGCTGCTGCATGGCGGGGGGCACTGCACTGCGCGGAGCGGGGTGATGCACGGCGAAGGGTATAGCACGCAGCGGGGCGCTGCACGACGGAGGGCCGTGAGGCGGCTTGGCAGGCCAGGCCGGGGACAAAACCTGCAAAAGTGCAGGCTTTGTCCGGGAAAAAGGTTCATTTTGGCGAAAAGCCTGCGATTGTGCAGGAATTTTCGATGGAAATGAACCTGAGCCTTTGCGCCCGGCGAAAAACCTGCACAATTGCAGGAATTGTTTCGCGGCCGGTGTATTAGCGGCAAAAAAGATGTATTTTTGCAGGTTTTCTTCGCGCAGCCCGGCAGAGGGCTGGCGGCGCTGCAATGCACGCCCGGGATTCGCTCGTATCCAGGGCACGACGGGTACAAAATTTGAACAACAGAGGAGAAGAAAGCGCCATGGAAAATAAACAAATCGTCTTTACCGCGCCATGGAAGGTTGAGCTTCAGCAAAAAACGGACAATTTCCCGAAGCTGACGGGCAAGCAGGTTTTGCTCAAGAAGGCGTACACGCTGATCAGCCCCGGAACGGAGCTCGCCTGCTTGTCGGGCGGGGAGAGCTGGTTCCCGATGCCCGCCGTGCCGGGATATGCGGCCGTCAGCGAAATTGTGGACAAAGGCCCGGAGGCAGCGGAGTTCGAGGTCGGGGATATCGTGTTTCACTACGGCAAGCACGCCCTGTACGAAGTGGACAGCGCAGACGGGGTCATGCTGAAAGTTCCGGCCGATTTGGAGCTGTCCTGGGTGCCTTTTACCCGGATGGCGACTGTGGCCATGACGAGCATTCGCGTCTCGCAAATCGAACTGGGCGATTACGTCGCCGTGACCGGGCTTGGCCTGATCGGAAATATGGCCTCGCAATTGGCCGGATTGCAGGGCGCGTCGGTGATCGGCGTTGACCTTTCCCCTAACCGGCTGCAGCTTGCGCGCGAATGCCGGGTGGAGTTTGCCCTGCCGTCAGGTTCGGACACAGGGATGCGAATCAGGGAACTGACGGACGGGAAAGGCGTATCGACGCTGATCGAAGCGACAGGGGTACCGAAGGTGGCTGTCGACAGCGCTTCCTGGGTGGGGCAATACGGCGAAGTTGTTTTGCTCGGCAGTCCGCGCGGCGAATATCAGACGAATGCGACGGATTTGCTGAATCACATCCATTTGAACGGGCATGGCTGCATTACGTACAAAGGGGCGCACGAATGGCGGTTCCCGCTGAGGCCCGACCCGTTCGTCAAGCATTCGCTCGTGCGTAATTCGCAAATCGTATTTCGCCTGATGCAGACGAACAAACTGCACATCCAGCCGTTGATCAGCCATATACTGGTACCGGAGGATGCGCCTGCCGCTTATGAAGGGCTCCGCAATCGAAAGGACGATTACCACGGCGTCTTGTTCCGCTGGTAGAGAACAACGACAGACAGACTCGGCACAACGGGGCTGTCTGTTTTTTCTTTTACGCTCGATTCCCGGCGTCCGGCGCTTCACTGCAGCAGCATCTCACATGCAGAATACCTGCGAATAGGAGATTGTTGGCAGGCCCATCATTGGGGAGCGAGCGGAAAACCTGCGAAAGTACAGTTTTTTGCCCGCAGATACGCGTCCCTCGATAAATTCCTGCAAAACTGCAGGAATTATCCCCTAAACTCGCGTTTGGAGCCTCAATGGCCGAAAATTCCTGCACAATTGCAGGCTTTTCCAAAAATGAACCGCTTCCGTCGAAAATTCCTGCACTTTTGCAGGTTTTTCCCAAAAACGAATCACCTCCATCGAAAAAGCCCGGCACTTTCACTTTTGAGCACTTTTGCAGGTTTTGCGTACAGCGAACCGCGTTATCTGTTCGACCGGCCGCAGTCATGCAGCACACGCCGCGCGATGGGAGTCTGTCCGACGGAGTTACTTTTGTGCATACCGGGTGAATCATGACTGTATATATTGCCGCTCACGCTGCATAATGACTGTCATTTTTTGCATATATACCTTCTACGTGGTTCATCGGACAGACTCTAGGAGCTGCGCGAGGTAGCTTACAAACGCAGCAACCTCATTTTGCCGCAGCCGCACATTCCCGCAAGGAAAAGCAACCGGCTGAAAGTCAAAGCGCTGCCTTTCGAGGCAGCGCTTTCGTATGCGGATCTGGCCGCCCGTGGGGTACCGGACGATAACGTTGTGTACATTTTTGAACGAATTTGTTATGATGAGCAGGATAACGTTTGGTTTACAAAGGTGACAAACGGTTCGGATTTTAACGACTTGGAGTGATACGATTTGGTGAGAAACAAGAAGGTGACCATGCAGGAAATCGCTGACCGAATCGGAGTTTCCAAATATGCGGTGTCCAAGGCGCTGTCCGGCAAGCCGGGCATCAGTGCGGTCACCAGGGAAAAAATTTTCGAGCTTGCCTCGAATTTGGGCTACTTGAACCAAAAGAGCATCAAGAAGCTTCAGAGCAGCGTGCAGGAGGAAAACGATCATAAAATTGCAGGTGTTCTGTTCTCCAATATCCGAATCCAGAACAGGGAATCCGGGTATTGGGGCAAAGTGCTTGACGGCGTTTACAAATTTTTGGAAGCGCGAGGCATCGGCGCTATTTTGATTTCCGACGATTCGCCGCGCAATTTCAATCTGGTGATGAAGCCGGAAGGGCTGCTCGGCGTGATCGGCGTCGGCTACATATCGACCCCGATGCTGATGGAGCTGAGAAACAAAGCGATTCCTACCGTTCTGATCGATCATGAAGACGATTTGATCGAATCCGACAGCGTGTTCGTCAACAACTTCGATCTCATGCGCAAAATGACGAAGTTTATGTTAGGCAAAGGGCACGCCCATATTCAGTTTATCGGCGAGATACACTATTCGAGAAGCTTTTTTGACCGCTGGAGCGGGTTTCGTTCCGTTATGGACGAAAATGAGCTGCCCTATGTGCCGAACAAGGAACTGCTGAGCGTAAAGCCGACGTTTGACGATGAAAATATCGATAGGCTTTTGTTAGGTTTACAATCGATTCCGCGCAAAAGCTTTCCGACTGCCTTCGTTTGCGCCAACGATCAGATCGCGCTGCTGGCGCTGCGGGCTTTAACGAAGATGGGACTGCGGGTGCCGGAGGACTGCTCTCTTGCAGGCTTTGATAACAACAGCGATATACTGAGAGATTTTCCCGGGCTGACTACGATTGACGTCGAGAAAGAGGCGCTGGGCATGAAAGCCGTGGACATCCTGCAATGGAGGCTCGACAATCCGCTTATGCCCTATGAAAAAATATTGCTGCAAAGCGGTTTAATGGCCCGGGAAAGCGTCGATACGCCGCCCGGCGGGCGCGCCTGACAGCTATCATCATGCAACGCAGAGCAAAAACTTTTCGCAGACGATTTAAGAGGAATCGTTTTCGAAAAGTTTTTTTGTTTGTCGTGAACGGCCGCTTCAGATTTTTTAAAGTTATTAATTAAAGCGCTTTAAGTAAATTTAAATTTCATTTTGTAAACATAATAAAACTAAAATTTTAGTTGACTAATAGTTGATTAAGCACTACTATTAGTTTCATAGGATTAAAAGGAGCTATTCGGATCCCACACTGAAAGAGGTAATGCCATGACGACAAAAAAACGCAAATTGCGCAACTCGGGCGAGCATAATGTTGCAGGTTATGTATTTATCGCTCCGTGGCTGCTCGGGTTTTTGCTGCTCACGCTTTGGCCCACGGTACAGTCGTTCTATTTATCGTTTACGGAGTATTCGCTGCTCGATTCTCCGTCATGGATCGGAACGGAGAACTACAGCAACATTTTCCTCAAGGACCGGTTATTTTTGAAATCGCTTTCCGTGACGTTCACATTCGTCTTGATCGCGGTTCCTGTCAAGCTGTTTTTTTCCTTGATGGTGGCGATTTTGCTGAACAAAAACATTCGCGGCATGAGCTGGTACCGGACGGCGATTTACTTTCCTTCCCTGATCGGCGGAAGTATCGCGGTATCCGCATTGTGGAGAAATATGTTCGGCCTGGACGGCTACATCAATCACGTTCTTGGCTGGTTCGGCATCGAGGGGATCGGCTGGGTGTCCAATCCTGCCACTGCGCTGGGAACGCTTATTATTTTGAATGCGTGGCAGTTCGGCTCCACGATGGTCATTTTTTTGGCCGGCTTGAAGCAAATTCCGAAAGATCTTTATGAATCCGCTTCCGTGGACGGAGCGGGCGGCATTCGCAAGTTTTTCCATATTACGCTGCCGATGCTTTCGCCCGTCATGTTTTTCAATCTCGTGCTCGGTATTATCAATTCCTTCCAGATGTTTACATCCGCTTTCGTCATTCCGCCCGGCGGGCCCGGCGGACCTGCCAACTCAACGTATATGTACGTGCTGTTTCTGTACGAGAAAGCGTTCAAACAGTATGAAATGGGTTACGCCTCGGCGCTGGCCTGGATTTTGCTGCTGATTATCGCGCTGTTTACGGCGATCAACTTCCTGGCTTCGAAGTACTGGGTCTTTTACGAAGCTGAAGGGGGGAAATCGAAATGACAAGCAGAGAACGTCTTTCAGGACTCAAGGTTCATCTGATTTTGCTCCCTTTCGCGATTCTGATGATGTATCCCGTGTTTTGGTGGATCGGGGCTTCTTTCAAGGATTCGACGGAGTTCGGGCTGCCGACCATTTGGCCGCATCAGTTTATATGGGAAAATTACACGAAAGGCTGGACCTATTCGAAAGAGTTCACGTTCGCCAAGTTTTTTGCCAATACGCTGCTTATGGAGTTTTGGAACGTCCTGGGCGGTGTGACAACGGCGGCGTTGGTAGGCTACGGCTTTGGCCGGCTGCAGTTCAAGCTGCGCGGGTTCTGGTTTTCCATCCTGCTGCTGACGATGATGCTTCCGACGCAGGTGACGGTCGTGCCGCAATATATTTTGTACAACAAGCTTGGCCTTGTGAACAGCTATATTCCGCTCATATTGCCGCATTTTTTCGGCGGCGGGGCGTTCTTCGTATTCCTCGTCGTGCAGTTTATTCGCGGCATACCGAAGGAGCTGGACGAAGCGGCGCAAATCGACGGGGCTTCCGTGTACGGCATCTTTTTCCGGGTCATCGCGCCATTGATCAAGCCGGCCCTGGTTACGGTAGGCATCTTCACCTTCCTCTGGAGCTGGGACGACTTTTTCGCACAGCTGTTGTATTTAAGCTCCATTGAGAAATTTACGGTCGGCTTGGCGCTGCGCATGTTTATCGACCAGTTCGAAATTCAATGGGGCCAACTGCTCGCCATGTCGCTGCTGTCGGTTTTGCCTTCGGCCATCGTATTTTTCACGGCTCAAAAGCATTTTGTCGAAGGGATCGCGACTACGGGCATCAAAGGGTAAAGCAAGTTCTGACGACGGTTACACTTAAATTTAAATAAAAAGGGAGTGTTTTTCAGATGAAAATGAAACAACCGTGGGTAAAAGGCGTTTCCGTTGCAATGCTCGCCTCGATGGTAGCTTTGACGGGCTGCGGCTCCAAACAGGCGGATACTGCCCAGGGAAGCCCGGCGGCGGGCAAGGCGGCACAAACGTCCCAACCGGGGAAGGCGGCCAAGCTGAAAATGATGTGGTGGGGCTCGCAGGCCCGCCATGACGCCACGCTGAAAGCTCTTGATTTATATACGAAAAACGTTCCGCAGGTCACCTTCACGCCGGAATATACGGCTTGGGACGGATATTGGGAAAAAATGCCAACTTTGGCTGCGTCGAATTCGATGCCCGATGTGCTGCAAATGGACGCGGCTTACATTCAGGGCTACGTAAAAAGAGGGCTGCTGGCCGATCTGTCGGACATTGATTTGACGGGCATCGTCGATCCGAAAGTGCTGGAAAACGTCAAAATCAACGGCAAGATGTACGGCGTCCCGCTCAGCCTTAACGGTCAAGGCGTCGTATACAACAAAGAGGCGCTGGCTGCAGCAGGCATCAAGCTGCCGGCGAGCAACTGGACGTGGGAGGACTTTTTCGCCTATGCCAAAGAGTCCCGTTCGAAGCTGCCCAAGGACAAGTACCCGATCGACGATATGACGAACATTTGGGAATGGTATCAATACTATCAAACGTCCAAAGGCAAAGGCCCGATTTTCCAGGACGGTTCCAAGTTCAATCTGGATAAAGACACATGGTACGAGTTCCAAAATATTTACGCCCAATTCCGCAAAGACGGCGTTGTGCCTTCCGCGGACCAGCAATTATCCTTTAAAGAAAACGATCCGAAGCTCGACTCTCTCGGCAACGGCACCGTTATGCTGAGATCGGCGTCCGTCGGTTCCGTAGGCGTTGTCGAAGCGATGCTTCCGGGCAAATTGGCCGTTACCAGCGTCCCGACAGGCGTGAAAGGCGGCGGCTGGGCGCAGTCGACGATCTTCCTCTCCGTATCGGCGAATTCCCAAAGCAAAGAGCAGGCGAAGCAATTCATCAAATGGTTTATTTCCGATAAGGAGAACGGCAAAATTTTGGGCACGACGCGCGGTATTCCGATCGATGAAGCGGTGTTCAAAGAGCTGCAGCCTACATTAAGCAAAAGCGATTTGTTCGGCAAAGAGCTGCTGGGCGCCGCCAAGGAAAAGGCGCTGCCGTTCTATCCGGCTCCTGCGGGCGCGGAAGATTTCGTGAAAACGTACAAATCCGAGATGGAAGCGGTCATGTTCAACAAATCGACGCTGGATCAAGCCTATAATACACTCGTGGAAAAAGGCAAAGCGGCGGAAGCGAAGCTGAGCAAGTAAAAATCCGACTACTATACATGCAGGCAACGGAGCCACTTCAGTCCTACGCGGATCGGAGTGGCTCGCAATTCGAGAAGGAGCCTTAGCCGCATTCGGCCGGAAACGCCGGTCCGCGGAAGAGAGAAAATCAAATGGATGGAGTCACAGTGGAGGCGGAAATGAACCAAGTAAACCGAGCAAACCCGGCAAGACCGGTAAACCTGCTTTTGAGCGAATGGGTATTTAAAGCGTGCGACGGGGAGCGGTGGCTTCCGGCCAAGGTGCCGGGCTGCGTGCATACCGATTTGCTGCGGAATGGCATGATTGCGCAGCCGTTCTACGGGACGAATGAACGCGATCTGCAGTGGATCGACAAGCAGGACTGGGAATATGAGACACAGCTGCATATTTCCGATGAAGCGCTCCGGCATACGAATCTGCATCTTGTATTCGATGGGCTGGATACGTATGCGGACGTTTATGTGAACGAACGCCGCGTTCTGTCGGCGGACAACATGTTCCGCACCTGGAAAGCGGACGTTCGGCACATCGTGCGGGAGGGGGCCAACAAGGTGCGGATTCGGTTTCGTTCGCCGGTTCGCGAAGATTTGCCCAAGCTTGAGCAACTGGGCTATCCGCTGCCGGCCACGAACGACCAATCCGAAGCCGGGGGATTGGGCGATCGCAAAATAAGCGTGTTCGCCCGCAAGGCGCCGTATCATTACGGTTGGGACTGGGGACCGCGCTTTGTGACGAGCGGCATTTGGCGGGAAGCCCGCCTGGAGGGTTGGTCCGGCGTCCGGCTGGCGGACGTGTTCATCCGGCAGCGCGCGGTTTCCGGAGAAGAGGCCCTGCTGACGGCGGTCGCCGAAATCGAAAGCGACGCCGCCTGGGAAGGCGTGTTGAAGCTTTCGGCGGACTCCATGTCCTGGAGCAGGGAGGTCAGGCTGCAGCCCGGCCGGCAGTTGGTCGAGCTTGACGCGCAAATCGCCGAGCCGAGGCTTTGGTGGTGCAGAGGGCTTGGCAGCCAGGACATGTATACGTTCCGAACGGAGCTTGTTCGCCAAGGTCAAGCGGTTTGCGAACGGACAACGGTCACCGGCCTCAGAACGGTGAAGCTGGTTACGGAGCGGGACGCGCAGGGCGGAGGCACTTCGTTTTATATACAACTAAACGGAGTGGCTGTATTTGCCAAAGGTGCCAACCATATTCCGAACGACAGCTTTTTGAGCGAAATCACTTATGACAATTACCGGCACGAGGTTGCGACCGCAGCCGAGTCGAACATGAACATGCTGCGCGTGTGGGGCGGCGGCATTTATGAAGCGGACGCTTTTTATTCGCTGTGCGATGAGTACGGTATTTTGGTCTGGCAGGATTTTATGTTCGCTTGCAGCATGTACCCGGGCGATGCGGCGTTTTTGGACAATGTGAGGCAGGAGGCCGAAGAGAACGTCAAGCGGCTTCGCAATCATCCGTGTATTGCGCTGTGGTGCGGCAACAACGAAATCGATACGGCGTGGTCGCATTACGACGAGCATGCGGGATGGGGTTGGAAAAAGGATTATACGGCCGAGCAGCGCGAGCGCATATGGGAAGATTACGAGCATATTTTTCACCGTATTTTGCCCGAGGCTGTAAATGCGTGGCATCCCGGCGCGTCCTACTGGCCTTCTTCGCCGATGCGCGGGCTTACCGGAGACGGCAGCCAGCATGCTTTCAACAAATCGACGAGCGGCGATATCCATTATTGGGGCGTATGGCATCAGCTGGAGCCTTTTGACAAATATAACGTTCATGTCGGCCGGTTTATGAGCGAATACGGGTTCCAATCGTTTCCCGAGCTGAAATCGGTGAGGACTTATGCGGCGGAAGCGGATCTGGCGCTGGAATCGGAAGTGATGCTCGCCCACCAGAAAAATGCCCGGGGCAACCAGCTTATCCGGCAATATATGGAGCTGTATTTCAGCGAGCCGAACGATTTCCCGTCGTTTTTGTATGTAAGCCAGGTGCTGCAGGCGGAAGCGATGAAAACGGCGATCGAAGCGCACCGCCGCCAAAAACCGTTTTGCATGGGCTCGCTGTATTGGCAAATGAACGATTGCTGGCCAGTCGCTTCATGGGCAGGGATGGATTACTACGGCCGCTGGAAGGCGCTGCAATATTACGCGAAGCGCAGCTTCCGGGACGTGCTGCTGTCCATCGACGGATCGGCCGGAGGGCGGCTCGACTTTTATGTCGTTTCCGATCTTATGGAGCCGGTTACCGGGCAAGTCGATATTCAACTGCTGACCTTTTACGGCGAAGTGCTGGAGCAGGCGCAGTATCCTGTCCGCGTGGAGGCGAATGGCAGCACGAAAACGGCGTCGCTGGACGCCGAATCGCTTCTGGAAGGGCGCAACGCCTCGGCGGTGCTGGTGTACGCCAGATTGCTCGGGCGGGACGGGCGCGTCATCGACAGCAAAGAGCATTACTTGACGCCTGTCAAGGATTTGCGTCTGAGCATGCCGGCGATTGAAGTGACGGAAGCCGCCGACGGCAAATACGTGCTGCGCACGGATGTGCTGGCGAAGCAGGTCTGGATCTCTGCGGAAGTCGAAGGCATCTTCAGCGACAATTTCTTCGACCTGCTGCCCAATGAGCCGCGCACGGTCGAGTTTTATGCCCGCGATGCAGGCGGGAAGCCGTTCGTGCCGGCATCGCCCGGCCGCATCGCGGTTCGTTCGATGGCCGACTTCGTGCGGCCGAATTCATAGAAGCAAACAAAACCGGGGGGCTTGTCTTCCCGGTTTTGTTATGAGTGGGGGAACCATGTTCGAGTGGTTCCCCTTTGGTTTGGCGCAGCCGCTCTACCCGGCGCGCGCCGCATGCTCCCGCGCAGCGCAGCGCTGGCTGCGGGGCGGCTTGGCAGCACGGCTGCACGGCGGAGGGTGCGAGGCGGCTTGGCAGGCCGAGCGGGAGAAAACCTGCAAAAGTGCAGGCTTTTTCCGCGACAATGGCCCATTTTGGTGAAAAGCCTGCGAAAGTGCAGGAATTTCCGCTGAAAGTGAAGCCGAGCCCACGTTTCTGGCAAAAAGCCTGCACAATTGCAGGAATTGTCCGAGGCACGCGCAAGATGGAGCAAAAACCTGCATTTTTGCGGGTTTTTTGAGTGCAGCCAATGTACAGTCAGGCAGATTAGTGTGCGGTTGGCAGATCAGTGTGTAGTTGAGCAGATTAGTGTGTGGTCGGGTAGATTAGGTGTGCGGTCGAGCAGAACAGTGTGTGGTCGGCAGATTAGTGTGTAGTTGAGTGGATTAGTGTGTGGTTGAGTAGATTAGTGTGCAGTCGGCAGATTAGTGTGCGGTTGAGTAGATTAGTGTGTGGTCGGGTAGATTAGTATGCGGTCGGAAGATTAGTGTGTGGTTGGCAGATTAGTGTGCGGTTGAGCAGATTAGTGTGTGGTCGGGTAGATTAGTGTGCGGTCGGCAGATTGGTATGTGGTCGGCGATTAGTGTGAAGTCGGGCAGATTAGTGCGTAACCTGACTTCCACAGGTCTTCTAAAGGTTTGCTCATAAGCAGCCTGCTTAAAGGGGAGGTTTCCTTCATTTAGGGATTACTTCAAGTATTTACCACAAAAAGTTCATAATTTCTGTGACTTCATGACTCTTATGGGTCATTTTGCTTTGCGATCCATTATATATAATAGAAGCCGAAACGGGACTTTTTTCCAGGAAGAAGGGAGTTAAGTGGTAAATAAATATGCATATTTGTTATCCCTGCAAACGCTTGAATACGAAATCAGGCTGTTGAACGATTATTCAAAGGAGTGTTCGGATTGCTTTGAACTTCTCCGGACGAAATTGGATGACCTCTGCCAGTTTATGGTCAGCGACGAGAACGAACGGCTTTGGAGACAGTTGGAGCGTTATGAAGAAATAAGGCTGCATGGCGAACAATTGCGTCAAACTTCGATTCAAGCGCTGTGCGATGTCGAGAAATATCAGTCGCTTTGCGCGCTGGAAAAGAATTTGAATATCAGCGAGTACATGGCTGCGCTTGCGAATTCCATTAGCGAGGAGGTCAAGTATTTTGCAATCGACCATCGCTCCAAAGTGCTGTTTATCGGTTCGGGCGCTTTTCCGCTATCGGCTTTAACGATTGTCAAGGAAACTGGCGCAGACGTAGTATGCCTGGACATTGACGACGAGGCCGTTTATCTGGGCGGAAGGGTCGCCGAATCGGCAGGGCTGCAATCCAAGATTCGATTTTCGGGAGACCGGCTGCGCAATTTGCCCTTTGTGCAGGAGGCGACTCATGTCATGGTTGCGTCCCTTGTCGGCAACAAACTGGAGATTCTCGAAGAGCTCAAGTCTGTCGTCCAGCCCGATGCGCGAATCATCGTCAGATACGGGAACGGATTGAAATCCATTTTGCTCGGACAAGTTTTCTTGACGAAAGCCTTTACGCATGAAAATGCGATTGTCGTCCAGGCCGTCGGCTATTCGGGCATCGCGGTCAGCGCGTTGTTTGATTTCCTGCTGTGGGGCTTGGCGCCTGATCCGATAACGGCGGCGGGCGGCGTGATGATTTTGGCGGGCTGTGCCGTTTTATCCAAACCGGGCAGCCGCAGCAAGGACGATTGAATGTGTAACTAATGAGGAGGCATGACATTGGAAAAAGAAATGCTGTACGACATGTGGTGGCGTCATCAAAACGAAGGGGACCAGGGGATGGAGGACGATCATCAGGCCCATTGGCGGCGGGTGCTCGGTTTTATCCCCGAGGAGGATTTGCGCGAAAGCAGCATTCTCGATTTTGGCTGCAATCAGGGCGGTTTTTTGCGGCTGCTTTATGAGCTGCGACCTTTCAAAGAAGCCATAGGCACGGATCTGGCGCGAAAATCCATCGAGGTGGCGAACAGCCGCAAAGGGGATTTGCCCATCCGGTATTTGGCAACCTCGCAGCCGGAGCAGTTCGCCCACCGCTTCGATTATGCGTTTAGCCTGGCCGTTCTCTATTTGATTCCGGATTTGGATGAGCACGCGCAAAAGATTCGCAAGTCGCTAAAGCCCGGCGGCGTCTATTACGCGACCTTTACCGACTATACGGGAAATCCGAGCCTGCCGGCGATCCGGGACAAAATCAACGGCAATGCGTCCATTCCGATGCAGGAGCATACGCTCGATACGGTGGCCGACGCCTTTTTCAGAGCAGGCTTCCAGGTAGGCGTCCGCCGCATGATTCCCGCGGGGTTCGTCGATTTATCGCCGGATAAAAAGTGGTACCTGCATACGGCTGATCATTTGCAGTTCGCCTATGAGCAGGCGTTCCTGTTCCGCTTCGTCGCACCGGGCGGAGGCGGGCGCCAATAGCTTTGGGAGGAGCGCTGCAGGCATCCGCCCGCTCGCTTGCCGTGGAGGTGGAGGTGGAGCGAGGTGCTCCGAAGGCGGTGGCGGCCGCACTTTTCCGACGCGCGTCTCTCCCGGCGTGCATCGATGTGACGCGCATCCTCCGGGGGGGGGCGCGTTGCGTCGATGCCGCCGGGGGATCATGAGGCGGTTTGGTGGGCCAGGCCGGCTAGGCGAGGCGAGGGAAAACCTGCAAAAGTGCAGGTTTTTTCCGGGGAAAAGGTTCATTTGGGCGAAAAGCCTGCGAAAGTGCAGGAATTTTCGAAGAAAATGAACCTGAGCCTGTGTGCCCGGCTAAAAGCCTGCACAATTGCAGGAATTTTCCGTTGCGGCGTATCAACGGGCAAAAAACCTGCACTTTTGCAGGCTTTCTTCGCGCAGTTAGGCATATGGGCTATCGCCGGGTGTCGACGTCGGGTGGCCCAAAAAGCCTGCGCTTTCGCAGGCTTTCTGTGCATGCCCGGCAACCCGGCATTGGAGGGCGCCCCCGCGCCGTCAAAGCGGGCGAGCTTTTGCCCGCCCGCCACCACGCATCGGCGGCACCCGCCCCGCGGATTGTCGCGGCCACGCGCCTCCGGTTCCCCCGAGCGGGGGTTGCCCACCACCACGCATCGGCGGTACCCGCCCCGTGGATTGTCGCGCCCGCGCGCCTCCGGTCCACCCGAGCTGTGGTTGCCCACCGCCACGCATCGGCGGCACCCGCCCCGTGTATTGTCGAGCCCCGCGCGGCGGCCGCCCGCCGACATGCGCCGCTGACGCAACGCCTCGGGGGCACGTCCCACGCGCCTCCGGACCTCACCGCCCGCCGTCGCGCTGGACGGCGGAATCCTCGCTTTCCAACATCAAACCGCGCCCGCTTTGACTAATTGGCCGATCGCCTTTTCAATCTCCGTGTTGTCCATCGTTTCTCCCATATCGAAAACTTTGCGGATCGAGCCTTCCTGATCGACGAGAAACAGAGAGCGGATGGAGTGGGCGAACTGTCCGTCCTTCTGCTTGACGACCATAAGCCCGTAATCGTTGGCGATCCGGCGGACGCCGTCCTCCGTGCCGCGCAGCATGTGCCAGCCGGCCGCTTGATCGATGCCCATCATCCTGATGTACTCGCCCAGCGCTTCCGGGGTATCGCGTTCGGGATCGAAGGTGATGCTGATAAATTCCACTTTGCTGCCGAAGAGCCCCTTTTTCTTTAAATTGTTTTGCATCAGTACCATGTTGGAGGTCGTCGCGGGACAAATGTCGGTGCAGTTGGCAAAGAAAAATTCGACCAAACGCACCTTGCCGTTCGTACCGGCGAACGCAACGTCTTCTCCTTGCAAGTTTTGCAAAGTAAACTCGGGCGCTTTTTTCACGACTGGAAGCGGAGCTGTCCCTTGGCGAAACCACAGCACAGCGCAAACCGCGATTGCAGCGAGCAAGGCGGCGGTCGCGATTCGAAGCCCTGTTTTTTTGGAAGCGCTAACCATCATCTGTACAATTCACCTCATTTAGGAGCGATCACGAATTCCTGCTGGGGCATCGTATGCATGCCGGCAGCGGTTACATGCGCTTTGATATGATAAGTGCCTTCATCTTTAAACGCTTTATCGATGCCGAAAATGCCTGTCTCCTGTTTAGTTCCCTTCAGTATTTCGTGTTCTGCGGTTTGCCCTTCTTTCCAAAATTCGAATTTGACCTCTTTGACGGAAGCGACATATTTGCCGTCCTGTGTAATTTTGGCCTGAAAACGGACGGTTTCCCCGCTTTTCGGCTGATCGGGACTTACTTGAATGTCCGCTGCAATCGGCTGCATGCCGGCCTGGTTCATGGAGGACATATCCATATCGCCCATGTCCGAACCGCTTTTGCATCCGGCCAGAACGAGGGCGAGCGCAATAAGCGCCGTATACGCTCTTCTCATGAAGGCAACCACTCCTCTGTACAAAATATTCTTAGCTAGTATACCCGTTTGCAAACAAGCTGCCATGACCAGAAAGTGCTATGCGGACATCGATTTGTGAATATTTAATGACAGAAAGTGGAACGAACGCCCGATTAATAGCTCTTTTGAGTCATTTTGAAAAAAGTGGATTTGAGTATAGTAATAAGAAAGGGGAAACAAGGAGGCGATTGGTTGGAATTCTCGATACTTCTGAATTTGTTCGGAGCCCACGCCATGTTCACTCCTGAAATTTTCCTGATCGGCGGTTTGGCGGCATTGTACTACGTGATGACGGTACCGGCTGCCGCAGGAGGAGAGGCAGGCCTGGTTCAATCCGTAACCGCCGGAAGAAAGCTGATGTTTGTGGCGGGCTGCCTGTGCTTTTACATCGGTTTTGGCGGGCCGCTTAACGTTCTCGGCCATTTGCTGTTCAGCGCCCATATGCTGCAGCAGTCCATTTTATATTTGCTTATGCCGCCTTTGATTTTGGCGGGCTTGCCGAGAAGCTTTTTTCAATATGCGAGAAAGATTCCCGTCTTAGGCCGGGTGTATGCCCTATTGACAAAGCCGGTTCCAGCGCTTCTTTTGTTCAATTTCTTTTTCTCCGTCTATCACTGGCCCCCGATTTTCGATTTGGCGATGTCCAATTTCGCGGTTCATAACGCAGCACATTTGATATTGCTGGTCACTGCCTTCTGCATGTGGACGCCGATTCTCAGTCCGCTGGAAGAGGGCGGCGAATTATTGGGCTTGAAGAAAATAGGCTTCATTTTCATGAACGGAATTTTGCTTACGCCGGCCTGCGCCTGCATCATTTTCGCATCTTCCACGCTTTATAAGGTCTATACGGAAGGACCGCACATTTTGTGTACGCCTTTTTACTTTTCCGAGGTGGATGTGCCGCGTCTTGCGGGATTTCTTTCACCGTACGAGGATCAGCAGCTTGGCGGGGTTATTATGAAAATCATGCAGGAAATCATTTACGGAGTTACGCTCGCTCTCGTCTTTTTTGGCTGGTACCGCAAGGAGAAGAGGGAAGAACCGGACGATGACGTCCAATTTCGGCCTTCCGAGGCTTAAGAAAGGACAAGCAGAATGTCGTATAAACAAATCAAATGGCTGATCCTGATCATTCCGACAGTGACGCTGGCAGTGTGGGAGTACACCAGACACCATTGGTTTCTTGAATACATCTCGATGGAGCTTGGAAATTGGCTTGCGCCCCTTATCGAGTTCGGAGTGAGCATCACTTTTCTGTTGAAGCTGTTTTCCATGCTTGAGAAGACTCAGGAGGAGCTGAACCGGGAACGGTCCCGCCAAGCGGCTGCAAAAGAACGGGAAAAAATCGCCAGAGAGCTTCATGACGGCATCGCCCAGTCGCTGTTTTTAATGTCGGTGAAGATGGATCAACTGGATCGCCAGGACGGAGGATTGACGGACAAAGCGAAGAGCCTGCGCAAAACCGCCCACCAGGTCAATGAATACGTCCGCCAGGCAATCGCGAATTTGCGTCACCCGACAGATCCGGACGCCTTGCCTTGGCAGCAGTATTTGGAAAATATGGTCAAGGATTTTGTGCAGGAATCGGGAATTGCCGCCACATGGGAATGGGAGCTTGCCGAGGACCGGCTGTCGGTGAAGGAAAAGGTCGAGCTGTACGCTTCTATCCGGGAAGCGCTGCTGAATGTGCGCAAGCATGCCCAAGCGCGCCATGTCGCGATCGTCAGTAAAGTGGAGAACGGGGGAGGCTGGGTATGCTATGTGTCGGACGACGGTCTTGGGCTGGCCGAAGATCCGTTTCAGCATCGCGACCGGTACGGCTTGAAAATTATGAAAGAGCGGGCTTTTGAAATGGGCTGGAAGTTGGCGATTCAGAGCGGGCAAGGGACAACGCGAGTGGAAATCAGGAAGGAGGTTTCTTAAATGATACAGCCGTTTCGGGTCGTCATTGTCGACGATCATCATCATGCCAGAGAGGGTATGAGGGACATCTTGGAAATGGACCCTTCTTTTGAAATTGTCGCCGAAGGGCGAAATGGGTTGGAAGCGATCCGCCTAACGGAGGAATGGATGCCGGATTTGCTGCTCATGGACATCAACATGCCGCAGATGGACGGGCTTGATGCGGCCAAGCTGATCAAAGGCAAGTTTCCTTATGTCAAAATCGTGATGGTGACGGTATCCGACGACATTACGCATCTGTTCGAGGCGCTGAAAAAAGGGGCGCAAGGCTATTTGCTGAAAAATCTCAGCCCGAACGCTTGGCACGAATATTTGAAAGCGGTGGCTGTGGACGAGGCGCCGATGTCAAGGGAGCTGGCGCTGCGTTTGCTGAGGGAGTTTTCTCCGAAAGAGAAGCCGGGGCCGCAGAACCATTCGCTTACGGCAAGAGAGCAAGAAATTCTCGAATGGGTGGCCAGCGGCCGCTCCAACCGGGAAATTTCCGAAGCGCTCGGCATCTCGGAGCATACGGTGAAAAACCATTTGAAAAACATTATGCAAAAGCTCCAGATGGACAACAGGGTACAGTTGACCCGTTATGTGTTCGAGCAGGGCTGGATGGCGAATAAATAAGAGCGGAGGGCGATGAGCATGAGCAAAAAAACCATATCAACGGCAGCGGGAATCATCGCAGTCGGAGCGCTGATTGCTTTGTCAGGGTGCGGTTCAAACGCCGGTCACGAGAACCACGGGAACCGGGAGCCGGCGGGCGCATCTTCCGCGACTCCCGCCTCAGGCACGGCGAATGCGGAAGCTGTTTACAAAAGCAACTGCATGTCCTGTCATGGCGGCAATCTGGAAGGCAAGATCGGCCCCGGATTGCAAAAGGTCGGGGACAAGCTGAGCAAGGAGCAGATCGCCGCCAAAATTCAAGACGGCGGAGGAGGCATGCCGACTTTCAAGTCCAAGCTCAAGGATGAGGACGTTCAGGCGTTGGCGGGCTGGTTGGCCGACAAGAAATAGTCCGCCTGCGGCTCTCGGCCTCGGTCCCGGGCTGGCGGAAGCGCCGGCCGGTTACTGAATATCATCCATCCGGTAGCCGATCCCCCAGACCGTTCGAATCATGGAAGCGGCTTCCGGCGAAGCGGTTTGCAGCTTCTCGCGTATCCGCTTGATATGCGTATCGACCGTCCGGCGGTCGCCGCCGGCTTCATAGTTCCAGACCTCTTTGAACAAAGCCTCGCGCGTAAACGTTTTTCCGATATGCAGCGAGAAGTGGCGCAGCAGCTCGTATTCCTTCAAAGTAAGCGGGATTTGCCGGTCTTTGGAGAGTACGCGACGGGATTTGTGATCGATAACCAGGTGCTTGAACACGATTTGATCGCTGATGCCCGACCCCCCGGACCAGAAGATGCCGGGATTGGAGCGTTTGAGAATGGCCCGAATGCGCAGGGATAGCTCGCGGGGGCTGAAGGGCTTGGTCATGTAATCGTCAATACCCGCCTCGAAGCCGAGCAAACGGTCGGTTTCCTCATGTTTGCCTGTCAGAAGAATGACAGGCGTTTTATTGATCTCTTTAATGATGCGGCAGGCGTCCAGTCCGCTCAGGGCAGGCATCATCCAATCCATGATAATAATATCGTAATGGGTACTCGTCGCTTTCATGACGGCCTGTTCCCCGTCGTCAGCCTCTTCGATCAGCGCTCCGTCGCGTTCCAGATACATGCGGATCAGGTTGCGCATGCGCTTCTCGTCGTCTGCAATCAGTAATTTGTACGCTTGATTCATCGCTATCACCTCGTGTTGATCCATTGTATCCCGAAGCCCTCGGTTCGGCATGACTCTAAGGAGTTATTTGCTCGGCCAAATATTGAACAATGCGTGTAGCCTTTGTGAACAGTTTTTTCCGCGCTGCAAATTGACTCTTTCTAGTCATGAAGAAAACCTGCAAAAGTACAGTTTTTGCCCGGTGGAAACGCTGGCTACGGCATATTCCTGCAAATGTGCAGGCTTTTCGCCGCGAACATGGGCTCTGATTCGTTTTAGCCGAAAATTCCTGCACAATCGCAGGCTTTTCGCTCAAACGAACCATTTTTTTAGAAAAAGACTGCACTTTTGCAGGCATTCCCTGTTTAGCCCCCTACCAAGCTGCCAAGTGTTTCCCTCTTCTACGTGGTTCATCGATCAGACTCCCAGATGTCTGCACAACTGCATAAAATCCGTCATTTCGCATACATATCCTTCGACGGAGTATATCGGACAAACTTCGGCCGCAAGCAAAAAGTCCGGCATGGAGGGGACAAGAATGAATCTGGATTCGACTCTGCAGAAGATTCATTTGGAGATTCAAGGAATGACCTGTGCAGCCTGTTCGGCGCGCATCGAGAAGGCAGTGGGCAAAATAGAGGGCGTGCGGGAGATAGCGGTCAACTTGCCGCTGGGACGAGCCGCAGTGGTCGTTGAATCCGATGCGGCGCTGAACGCCCGAATTCTCGAGCGAATCGGGCAGTTGGGTTATACAGCCAAAAAGCTTGAGGAGAGGAGTAAACGCGAGGAAGACTTATCCGGTCTCGGAATAAGGCTCATTGTGTCCGTTCTGCTGACGCTTCCGCTTCTGTGGGCCATGGTCCGCCATTATACGTTTACTTCCGGAATTTGGATCCCCGAACTGTTCCTCCAACCGTGGTTTCAGTGGGCTTTGGTTACGCCCGTCCAATTTGTTATCGGCGCTCCCTTTTATTTCAATGCCTTTAAAGCTTTGAAAAGCAAAAGCGCAAATATGGATGTGCTAGTGGTTCTCAGTACGACCAGCGCATATTTATACAGTCATTACATGACGATGCGTATGATACGTTTTGGAGAGTCGAGCCCTCATGTGGTGTATTTCGAGACGAGCGCGATGATTATTACGGCGGTGCTTCTAGGCAAATGGCTGGAGAACTCCGCCAAAAAAAAGAGTTTGAAAGCGATTCGCGAGCTGCGCCGGCTGCAGCCGGAGACAGCGACCGTAATCCGCAGCGGGAACAAGGAGGCCGTCTCTTTGGACAGCATAGAAGCCGGAGAAACGCTGATAATTTTTCCCGGAGAAACGATTCCCGTCGACGGGGAAGTGCTGGAAGGACGAACTGCGGTGGACGAATCTTTTATCACAGGGGAGTCCGTGCCGGCGGAGAAACGGCGGCAGGACCGTTTAGTCGGCGGTTCGCGCAATCTTGACGGCGCGATAACTATGAAGGCGACGGCTGTCGGAACCGAAACGGCATTGGCCAAATTGATCCGCTTGATGGAGGACGCCCAAGCTTCAAAAGCGGACATTCAGCGCTATGCGGACCGTATCGCATCGGTTTTTGTCCCCGCGGTGCTGGCCCTTGCGCTGTTCACGTTTTGTATTTGGGCGTTGTGGCTTACACCCGGCGAGTTCGGGAGCAGCTTGTTTAAAGCGATAGCGGTGCTCGTCATCGCTTGTCCTTGCTCGCTCGGGCTTGCGACGCCGACGGCCATCGTAGCCGGTACGGGCCGAGCCATTCAGGCCGGGGTATTGTTTAAGGAGGGCAAGTACGTCGAACTGCTCCAGCAAATAAATATCGTATTGCTCGATAAAACGGGGACCGTCACTTACGGATCTCCCAGGGTTACGGATTTCATTACGGATAGCGGTCAGGAGCATCGTCTTCTTCGGTTGATCGCGGCTGCCGAGAAACGTTCGGAACACCCTTTTGCCAAAGCGGTCGTGCGGGAATCTGTCCGAAGAAGTCTGAACGTGAAGGAGCCGGAAGCATTTCAATCCGTTGCGGGTTTTGGCGTTATGGCCAAAGCGGAGCAGCGCGACATTCTTGTCGGTTCCAAAGCCTTCATGAACGAGCACGGGATTTCATTAGCGAGATATGCGGAAATATGCGATCGCCTGGAGAGGGAGGGCAAAACGGTTTTGCACGCAGCCGTCGACGGCACACATGCGGGACTCATTGCTCTGCAGGATACGATGAAGCCTTCCTCGCCTCAGGCGATACGGCGGTTGAAGAAGCTGCGCACAGAGGTTGTGATGGTCACGGGCGATCAGCGCAGGACAGCCAATGTGATTGCTGCTCAAGCAGGCATCACTGCCATATATGCGGAAATGCTGCCGCAGGACAAGGTGCAATTGGTAAAAACGCTCCAGCGGAAAGGGAAAAGGGTGGCGATGGTAGGCGATGGCATCAATGATGCTCCGGCATTAGCGGTGGCGGATATCGGTATTGCCGTCGGGACGGGAACGGAGGTTGCGAAGGAAGCGGCGGACGTAAATTTGCTGCATAGCGATCTGGGAGGCGTTGCGGATGCGATCATGATCAGCCGCAAAACGATGCGCACCATTCGTCAAAACCTCGCCTTTGCTTTGCTGTATAACGTCCTGGCGATTCCTTTGGCGTTTATGGGCTGGATGGCACCGTGGCTTGCGGGGACTGCTATGGCTCTTAGTTCGGTATCCGTCGTTGCCAATTCATTAAGGCTTCAAGGAACCGTACTCCCCGGCAGGCTTGAGTACAAAGTTTTAAAGTTTGGACATAATATTGAACTCAAATAGCTCGACTGAGCCATTACATATTTCAATCTGATTTCCTATGCTTGTGTTAGCAAGATTTCATCAAGGCTTGAACATAAACTTCGAAAGGATTGAACCCGAATGAAAAAACCTGTCACACTGGCGGCGATCGCACTTTGCATCGTTGCAGCGGTTGTCGTCATATTTGTCGAACTTCCCGGTAACGCGTCTTCGAATAGCTCGCCGCAGGACATAGCTTCGCTGGAAGCGCAAGGATATCAGGTCGCTTCTATCGATGTAACCGACGACGGTTTCGATACGAATCATATTGAGCTCAAAGCCGGAGTTCCGGCGAAGATCAATTTTAAAAAGGAAACGGGCTTCACCTGCATAAAAAGCGTTCAGTCCAAGGACCTGGACTTCGACATTTATTTAAACAAGGGAAACAATTTCGTAACCCTGGAGGATTTAAAGCCGGGAACGTACAAATTCAACTGCGGCATGTATATGTATTATGGAACAATTACCGTTCAATAATGCCGATCCGAAATGAAATTTTTCATCCGGCACAGACGGGACTTTGAGCATGAGGCGCAACTGTTCATTTTTTGTAACAATTTGTACGCGGGAATAGCCCGATAGAGTCATGTCCGTTCGAAGGACCGTGAGGTAACATGAAGTCTGGAGAAAATGTTCACATCCGGATATTTATGGGGGTTATTTTAATATTGTACACAGGCAGAGTACTCAAATTTTCACTATTTTTATGCATGTTGATCCTAATTGCCGCCTGTTCGGACACTTCAAACTCCGCAGGCAAACAAACCGGTTCGCAAGTGAAGCAGTTGACATTCCTCTTCAACTTTTCAAGCCAGACCATCGATCCGCACCTCGATTACACGCCGCTGCGGGCAGGAGTCGCCGAAACGCTCGTCAAGCTGGGCGAAGACTTGAACATTCAGCCTTGGCTGGCCAAAGAGTGGAGCAGTCCTGACGGGCAGCATTGGACATTCGCGATCAGGGACGGCGTTACGTTCCAAAACGGCAGCAAATTGGATGCCGAAGCAGTCAAAAAATCGATTCAACGGGCGATGGAGCTTAATCCCGGAGTCAAACAAGTTTTGAAAATCCAATCCATGGAAGCCAAAGGGCAAACTTTGCAAGTCATTACCGAAAAGCCGTTTCCGCAATTTCCGTCCGAGCTCGTTCATCCCAACACGGCGATTGTTGACGTATCCGCGCAAGAGCCGGATAAAAAGCCTATAGGTACGGGGCCTTTTCAAGTGGCTTCGTTCGTTGCCGGAAGCTCGCTCCAATTGGAGCGATACGACGGATACTGGGATGGGGCGGCCAAGCTCGACCGCGCCAGTTTTAATTTTAATGAAGACGCGAACGCCCGATTGTCTGCGTTGATGACCGGGGATGCCGATATTGTATATCGTCCGCCGGCAGAAAGCATGGACAAGATGAAGCAGAACCCGGCGCTCCATATGGATTCCGTCGAAAGCTTGCGAACGCATGAGCTTATTTTCAATACGAACCGCACTGATTTTCAAAACAGCAGCGTCCGGAAGGCGTTCGATGCGCTAGTTAATCGGGAGGAGTTGAAGAACGTCATTATGGGCGGGCAAGCGACCGTTGCGCAGGGGCCTTTTTTGCCGCAATTCCCGTTCGTCCCTTCGTATGAGTCGAAGAATACGGGCCTGGATGCAGCCAGAAAATGGTTCAAGGATGCCGGTTATCAGGTCGAACAAGGCAAAGTCAGCGGCAAGGACGGCAAGCCTTTGACCTTGAAGCTTGTAACCTACGCCTCCCGGGCGGAATTTCCGCTGCTTGCCCAAGTGCTCCAATCGCAAGCCAAAGAGCTTGGCATCACGATAACTATCGATCAGGTCGATAAATACGAGAACTATTTGCTGACCGGCAACAACTGGGATTTGGGCACGTATAGCCCATTGATTGCCCCGCGCGGCGATGCCAGTTACTTTTTAAATGTAGCTTTTAAGCCCGGAGGCTCGCTGAACTTCGGTAAAATCAACGATAAAGAGCTGAACGCCACGATCGAAGAGCTGGATCAAACGGTAGATGCCGCGAAGCGCAACGAGCTGATCAGACAGGCGCTGGCGAGAATCGATAAGGAAACGTACTATTCTTACCTCGTTCATCCGAATACGATCGTTGTTTATAACGATAAGGTGAGCAATTGGGTGACGAGCAAAAGCGAGTACTACATGCTGACGAATCAGCTGGATGTGGAAACGAAATGAAAGTTGTATGGAAAAGAAGCATAGAACTTGTCCTGTTTATTTTTCTGCTCTCGTTAATCAGCTTCGCCTTTATCAAGCTGGCGCCCGGAGATGCGGTCAGGGAAATGCTCAGATCGGACGACGTAGCACTGACGGCTGTGGAAATTGAACGGCAAAAAGAGATGATGGGCTTGGACCGTTCTGTTCTTGTTCAATACGGCAGCTGGCTCTCCCATTTTGTCCGATTGGATTTGGGCGTCTCGTATATGACGAACCGGCCTGTAAGTGAAGAGCTGCTGAGCAAAATGCCCGCAACATTGCTGTTGACCTGCACCTCTTTGGCCATCCTGTTGATCATTGCATTGCCGCTCGGAACTTTGTCGGCCTTATATCCCGGCCGGTTTATAGATCGCGCAAGCCGTTTTATCGCCGTGATCGGCACCTCCATCCCTAGCTTTTGGCTAGGGCTTCTTTTTATAGAGGGGCTGTCGGTGCGGGCCAAGCTGCTTCCTTCCATGGGAGCCGGGAGCGCGGCACATCTGGTTTTGCCTTCGCTGACGCTGGGTTTGACCATGGCGGCGGTCTACGTTCGGCTCATTCGTTCGAGCCTTATCGAAAGTCTGGGCCAAGACTTTATCCGGGGAGCGCGGGCCAGAGGAATTGCCAAGGGCAAAATTTTGCTTTATCACGCTTTTCGGCACGCCCTTGCGCCCGTTGTCACGATGTTCGGGGTGAGTGTGAGCAGCTTGCTTGGCGGTACGGTTGTCATTGAAACGCTGTTCGCTTATCCGGGCATGGGCAAATTCATCGTGGATGCGATCCGGAGCAGAGATTACCCGGTTATACAGGGATATATGGTCTGTATGGGCGTGGTCGTGACGTTCATGCACATCCTCGTCGATTTGGCCAACCATTGTCTGAACCCGGAAATTCGCTTGAAAGGGGAGAGACGATGAGAAAATTAGGCGAACATCCCCCTACGCGGGCGGGCAAGCTCGGCTTTGCCGCTTTATTCGCGGCTGCAGCGGTTCTGTTCTGCTCGTATTTCTTCATTCCGCACGATCCGTACTCGGTCAATCTTCCCGCACGGCTGCTGCCGCCGAGTTCGGAGCATTGGCTCGGAACGGACGGTCTTGGCAGGGACGTATTCTCGCGACTGCTCGTCGGAGGGCGGAATACGGTCGGCACAAGCCTGATCGTTCTCGCTGCGGCGCTTGCCGTCGGCATTCCTGCCGGATTGGTGTCCGGGTATGCGGGCGGCCTGACGGACCGTTTATTTATGCGCGTGTCCGATTCGTTTCTAGCGTTTCCCGATTATATGATCGCCATTGTCTTAAGCGGACTGCTGGGTCCGGGTATTCTGAAGCTTATGTTCGCCATCGCCGCAGTCAAATGGATTGCCTACGCCCGAATCGTTCGGAACAGCGTTATTTCCGAAAAGCATAAGGATTATGTCGCCGCCGCCCGATTGAACGGCTTGAGCCCGTTTCGCATTGCAATGAAGCATTTGCTTCCTCATGCGGTCATCCATGTCATTGTCATTGCATCGCTCGACATCGGCAAAATCATTCTCATGATCGCATCGCTTTCCTATATCGGGCTCGGCGTTCAGCCGCCTGCACCGGAATGGGGGGCGATGCTGAACGAAGGACGCGCGTATTTTCATAACGCTCCGCACTTGATGCTCGTGCCGGGGCTGGCTATCATGCTGTTTGTTCTGCTCTCCAATGCAGGCGGTGACTGGATTCGCGGCAGGTTCGATATCAAACGCAGAGGGGAATGAAGGCGCATGACGGTTTTGAAGATAAGCGGCTTGAATTTGCGCGCGGGGCGGCGGCCAATTGTCCGCGATCTGGACCTGTCTGTCGGAGCAGGGGAATGGGTTGCTTTGATCGGTGAAAGCGGCAGCGGTAAAACGTTGACCGGTTTATGCGCGGGGGGCCTGCTTCCGGACGCCGTCACGGTGGAATCCGGCAGCATTTGGATCGGCGGACAAGCTTTGGCGGAGCTTTCGGAGAAGCAGGCAAGCCGGCTGCACGGGAAGGAAATCGCTTATATTTTTCAGGACTATACGGGCATGTTCAGCCCTTTTATCCCATTAGGCAAACAGCTGGATGAAACGCTGCAAACACACTTTTCGCTGGGGCGCAAGGAGCGCAGGGAACAAATTTTACGCATCCTGGACGAAGTTCATTTGCCTGCAAAGCAAGTATACGACAGCTATCCGTTCCAATTAAGCGGCGGCCAACTGCAGCGGGTATCTATTTCGGCGGCGATGATGCTTCAGCCCAAACTGCTTATAGCCGATGAACCGACCACTGCGCTGGATAGAGTCACCGGAGAGGAAATACTCGGCTTGATGGCCGGATTAAAAGAGAGGACAGGCTGCTCCATTCTGTTCATTACCCATGATCTGAGGCATGTTAGGCGTTATGCGGATAAAATAGTCGTGGTGAAAAGCGGCTGCATGGTGGAGTCGGGCGATGCCGCGGCTGTGCTGCAGGAACCTTCGCATCCATACACGAAACAGCTTTTTGCCGCTGCACCCGTCTTGCAGCAAACGGCCTGTTCGGCTGTGGAGCGGGAAAGCGGCGCTGTTGCTGTTGCGGACACCGGCGATCTTCTTGCCGTGCGCGACATTACCAAAACGTATCCCAAAGGAGTTAGGGCGCTGCAGGGAGTGTCGCTTACGGTCAGACCCGGCGAGTGCTTGGGGCTTGTGGGGGAAAGCGGCAGCGGCAAAACTACGTTAGCCCGGTGTTTATTGCTGATGGAAAAACCGGATGCCGGGGAAATATGGTTTCAGCATATGCGGCTTGACAAGCGGAGCGGCGGCGGGCATAAAGCTATCGGCGGCCGTGTTCAAGCCGTGTTTCAAAATCCTTCCTCCGCTTTAAACCCGCGGCTGACCGTGCTGGATTCGCTTATGGAGCCGCTGGATGTATTCAAGGACAAAATGCCCGCGTTTCTTGGGGATTCAAGAAACAACCGCAGCCAAGCGGCAAAATTGCTGCTGGAACTGGTGGGGCTTCCGGCCGATGCGCTGCACCGGTATCCTCATGAGCTGAGCGGCGGCCAGAAGCAGCGGGTTTCCATCGCCAGAGCAATCAGCATCGAGCCCTCTTTCATTATTCTCGATGAGCCGACATCTAGCCTGGATACGCTCGCTCAAGCGCAGATTCTCAAGCTGTTAAAGGGGCTGCAGGAACAGCTCGGCTTTTCCTGTTTGTTCATCTCGCACGATTTGGCCGCCGTTCATTTCATGTCCAGCCGGATTATGGTCATGCAAAACGGACGGGTGATCGATGAGTGCGGCAGGGACGGCCTATTTGCTCCGGATCGACATGAATATACGAAACGTCTGTTAAGACTGTGAGAGGTTGCAGTTGTTTTTTTTGCGGCCACGGCGGCAAGCGGGGAATGTGGAGTGCGTGGTAAGCCATTCCTTTTCAGCCGATTGCTGATATTGAACAGCCTCCTGCCATTCCAGCACTATCACTACAGCAGATTTATCTACTTGGCTTTTCAAATCCGAAAGCAATTTTGATGACTTTTCGATTAATGGAGCTATGTGCTCCTGCTGCTCTACAATGAGCGACACGTCATCAAACCTCTAACGCAAACCTTTAACAATCCATCCCGGCCAATCCTCCAAAGTGCCTCCCCCTTCCCTTCTTCGAGTGTGTGTATGTTAACTCTGATGGGAAGGGATGGCAAGTTCATTTTAATAAACAATTCCTCATTCATTCTTCAGACATATGGTATAATTTTACTACTTGTGTGAGTGTCGTTTTATGTGGTTACGTTTATAATTCATGAGTAATGGTGATTCCAAACGAAAAAATGATTTTATGCAAAGGAATTTCTTTTATGACCAATTCAAGATTTAGAGATACTGGGGAAAGAATTTATGACTTTTTATTCAAACATAACATTCTCATGGAGTGTCCCCATTGCATGAAATGTGCTAGCGGGATTAGAAGAAATGATGGGACATTTGGTTATATAATGCTTTGCAAGCGCTGTGGCGTTTTGACTAGTCCTTTAGTCGGTACATGGGGAAAAGGAACTTCTATGGGGTTGAAACTATGGTTAAGGACTAATTGTTGTGGTAATTTACTTTGGGCTTATAACAAAGCACACTTAGATTTTTTGGATGAATATATCAGTTCTACTTTACGAGAAAGAATCCCTAATAAGAATCAGAGTCTAGCAAGCAGCCTTCCCGATTGGATTAAGAATGGAAAAAATCGTGATGATCTTTCAAAAGGAATTGCAAAATTAAGAATTATGCTTGAAAAATGTAATTAAAAGCACGACTTTATTGAAAGGGAAATTTAAATGTCAAATAAAGAAATACCTGCGCACCTGCAAAGTTGTCTTACAATGATTTCAAATTCATTTCCGAATGGGGTTGATGAGAAACAATATGTCTTTTTATTAGCTTTTCTATATGATCATATGTCGGATAGAAATTTGGCTGATTTATTTTCCAACTTTACTCCCAAAAGTCCTGGGATTATTCTGAACGATATTTACAAAGTAATATCAATGATAAAACCATCAACTAAAGATTTAGAAGATATAGAAAAAATACTTCTCGCGAATGGATTTAAAGAATGGAAGGAAGAAAAATAAAGCAAATTTATCAGGCCATTCAAACAAAAGAGCAATTTCATTAATTTTGAAGGATGAAAATGATGATGGAAGGATGGACAATAGTAATAAGTCTGATAGGTCTATTTTGGATAATATTGTTTTCTTTACTTGAAACAATGCTTTATGGACTAATTGTATTGATATTGAAATTAGTACGAGGGAATACAGGCGTAGGAATTTCATTAGTAATTAAGAACATTTTCAATCAGGTAATAGTTAGGGCGATTGTATTTGTGGTATATTCGTTTGTTTTAGAGGTGGTTGGGGAAATATTTATTGGTTCAAACCAAAAGGAATTTGATTATGCAATTAGCACTATTTTTGTTTCTGTAATATATAGTTATCTTTCAAAGATTGCATTAGGAGCATTATCGATTTGCCTTTTGTTCAATATGTATTATCTAATAAGAATACATACTAAAGATACTAAGGAAAATGCTTCACCTTCCGAAGGAAGACTACTATTCTTAGTTGTCTATAGTATTAGTTTTGCGGTTATTGGAGTTAGCATTTCATGGTCAATGTATTGGGTTTAGGGATAAAACATGGAATTTATTAACGGGCAGGATTGTGAAAGGAAATATTTGTAAATTATTGAATGCCATTTTGAGAGAATAAATAATGGTTTGAAACACTAAGAGGTGTAAAAATGGAAAAGAAATGGTTAGCATATCGAATCTATCCTGAGCCATTTGGAACCGAATATCAATATACCGATTTATTGAATAGAGCTATAGTTGAAGAGTTATTTGATTACTGCCAGATATTAGAGGCTATGATTTCAAGAGAAGGTTGGGAATTATTGATTAATCATCATGGTTATCAGGTCTTATATGAGATAAATAAAAAGAGCGGTTGGTTTGACTGCGAAAACCTTGAGGGATTTATTTTTGAAGTCAAAGCACATATTGAATCACTGCCTGTTCTTTAAATGACGGATACGAGAGCTTAATAAACAACTAAGACAAGACCTCTGACTTAATTAGAGCCATATATAGATACAATGAATAGGGGAGACGGTCTAATGAAGTTCATATTTAAAAGTTTTTCATGTGATGCTGAGATATTTAATAAAAATGAAGATATTGTAGTAAGATTTTATGATAAATCAAAAGAACAAAATGAAGATGAAATTATTAATCTTGTTATTGTTGATCCAGGTTATGGGTATCTTTGTTTAAAAATTAAGGGCGAAGCAGCATTACTGAGCGGTTTTTTAGATGAAAGTGTTTTCTTCACTGATGAGATGGTAGAAGCGGCAATTAATTTCATAGAAGGTTTGTCGCCACATGCAAAGAATAGATATATACCAAATCACGTTGCACGCATCAAACAAACGAGCTACGTAGAATACAATGGTGAGTATTAAAAAATAAACCAAGTATGAATTGCCCAATTCATATGAATGATGGATCAGATTAAACAAACGAACACTACAGTTCAATAAAAGAGAAGTTTTATGTGATTTGTTTTGAATGGAAAATCGGAGATTTTTGTGTCCATTAATATATAGCAGCATGTGTGGTTAAGAATGAACTTCAAAAAGACAACGAAAAATGATTTAAATAATCGGTTTAGATGAGGGGGAAATATATTGGAGTGGTTAAATATATGGTTTCCTTTAATCGGTATTTTAATCGTTTTTTATTGTGTGATGAGAATCTTGATTCACTATAAATTCAAAGATATGACAAAGGCCACATCTAATATGATTATTGTAATTGGCGTTCTTCTCATAGTGTACTTTTTTTCTTGTTATATCTGCTATTGTTGATGATGACGTTAGGAATTCAAAATGAGATTTAATATCGACTGAAGTTGACCGAAGTTGATAAAATTCGTCCTTCATGTGATGTGATGTATTTACATATCGAAATGGTATGAAAAGATAATTTCAACTGATTTAAGGAAAGATTAAAAGAATGAAACTTTATGTCGTTAGTGGTAGTTTTAGAGGATATGAATACTCTGAATCTTTGACAATACTTAGTGACGCAGAAGAGAGCTCGCAGTCATATGTAGCACGCGGTACTAAAATAGATAAATCAAGTTTAAATCAAATTTCATATGAAAAATCTGATGGCTCATACTATATGTATTTATCGAACGAAAGTGAAATTCAGTCAGCTAGAAGAAGAATAAAGCTCCAGTTTGAAAAGGATTTTAATGCAAAAATTAAGAATATTAATGAATACTCTTTAGACTCAGAAATTATAAATAGTAGGTTCTATTAATAAAACAACAATTTCAACAGAAATAATCGGAAATCATTTGAAGATAAAAATCATGTAATTGATAAGTATTTTGAGCTAGAATCAAAATGAGGAGTACGACTATGAATGACTTTTATAAGGCATTAACATATGTAAATGAAACTTTTTACGCACCTAATGGCATAACGATAAATTCCATTCGAGAAGAAACCCAAAATTCAGATTATGGAGCTGGGGTATTTCAGCTAAATTCTAAATCGGTTAGATTTAGAGTTGCAAAAATAACACCTACCAAGATAGGACAGTTTGTTGCTTTTTGGGAAAAAGATTTAGATAATAAAAACCAAGCATTTTCATACGAAACTGCTACTGATTTGTTGGTTATTAATTCCTTTGCGAATAATAATTTTGGACAATTCGTTTTTCCAAAAGAAGTAATTGTAAAACGAAAAATCCTTAAAACGGCTACTGTAAAAGGAAAAATGGCAATTAGAGTTTACCCTAGTTGGGAAACTCCCACTAGCAAGGAAGCAATTGCGACCCAAAAATGGCAACTACCCTATTTTGTAGCTGTAGATAATAAGAATAGCTTACAAATACAACAACTTTTAAAACTATATTCCAGCTAATTGGTTAACCATGCATTTTTAGAAGAGTTAAACGAAGTATGTGACATGTTAGACAATAAATCAAATATTTCATTTGGAAAGCTGCGGTGGTTTATTATCTGGTTTGTAGGAGTTCAGCGAATTTTTGATAGTAGAGTCTACTTATTTGAGACAGAAGCTGAAGCAAAAGAAGAATACGAAAAATTGTTTGTGGAAAGTTGTGAAAATGATGGAGATATCGAAACAAAGATTATGCATGGAATAATATCTGAAATAGCTTACATAAACAAAATCGATGAAATAATGCTATTATTGTAAACAGCTTGTTACTAGTCCTTCATTGGAAAGGAGATTTTAATGCCAGCGTATTTCTCAATTGAGGCAGTATTTCCATTCAAATCATTTAACGACAGTTTCGTCAAGGATATCTATTCGATATTATTTACAAAATTTCCTTATCTGTCTGGGTACTGGAATAGTCAGGATAATAGTTTAATTGAGATTACTGAATGGAATCAAAAATTACTTGGTGAGAAATTTATTTTAGGATACGAAGACCATGTTAGTAATAACTATAAACAAATATTAATGTATGATGACCGTTTTAGTGAAATTAGGTCATATTGGACATACGGCTATGAGGAAATTAAACTTTCAATAATTATTCCTGAATATGACATGTTAGACAATGAAGATTGCTCATCAAAGTTTAGGGAAGAGCAGTTGGAGCCTATGAAAGATTTATGCTCTTTTATTTGGGCGAGAAGTCCAGTTATGCATATACAATCTTGCTTAGAATTAGATTATGGTTCAATAAGTACAAAGGAAATGCAAAGTGGTGAACTTCCCTCGATACGCCCCATAAGCATTGTAGAGAATCATATGTATAGTAATTTTAAAGATAAGTTGCAACCAAGTATTGAATCAAATCAGATTCAAAGGAATGGAATATTAATGATAAATAAGAAGTCTTTAATAAATATTTTGTAGTCCGACCCGAATGTTGGAGAAAACTCCTAGGAATCATTTCCTAGGATAATTCCAAGAATTTATATGAATTGCGGGAAAACATAGAGAGTTCAACAAAATAGATTGAAAGCTCAATATATCCCTTTCACCGTCTCGACACATGTGGAGTGCTGTGTGTCGCTTGTGAGAACGCAGTGATTTAGAGCCACATTTACCTATTATGATAAACTCAAGTGTATTGCCGCTTGAGTTTTTTCAATTATTATGCCGGCCAAATATCGCCGAGCGCATTTTGCGGGAGTATTTGGACAGCCTGCCGATGTCGATTGGGCAATGCGACTAGCTTTGCTCCGCAGGCCGCCGGTCCGGATTCTGGCCGTTTTCTACGGCTGACGGCTAAAGCAGGTGGCCAACCGGTCCGGCTCTAGTGGCTTGAAGTGAAAGGAGTCTGAGCTTTCATCCGGCTCTTTTCGCATAAAATGAAGGAATATGTCGAATCGAGGAGAATTTAACGATGTGACGTTCAATTATTAACGGTAGATAATTGGTGCGAATATGAAAATGGGACAGGAAACGGGAACGATGAGAAAACAATTGACGGTATTGATCTGCATGATCGGTGTGTTTACCGTTGTTACATTGCTATTCATCCATGAATGGCTAAATCCTGCTTTTCAGTATCCGGAAGCGCGAGGAGGGGAGTTGGACGCAAGACAATGGAATTTTGCAAAGCAAGGGATTATACCGTTGCGGGGAGAATGGGAGTTTTATGAGAACAAGCTGCTAACTCCCCAAGATTTTCATGCCCATGGAGAAACGCTGCAAGCGGAGCGCCGAATCGTTCGCGTTCCCGGAGGCTGGAAGGGTCTAGTTTCCTCCGGTAGCGGGTACGGCGCGGGTACATATCGTCTGCACATTAAGGTTGGCGATCCGGATTTTTATAGCCTTAGAGCCAAAAAGATTCGCATGTCCAGCCACGTATATATGGGGGGATCGGACCTCGGCGGCACCGGAATACCGGATTTGTCAGCAGATCGATTTGTACCTAGCAATCTGCCGTTTTTCGGTACGATCAAAGCGGATACCGCTACTATTGACATCATCATCCAAGTGGTTAGCTTCCGCTATCTGGAAGGCGGACTGGTGCAGGCGCCGGAATTTGGTTTAACAGCGGACGTAATGGGCAGACGCGACAATGCCCGTCTGGCGGACATGATTGTCATCACTACGATGCTTGTATTCGGGATTTATTTCGCAGGTATGTTCAAGCAATGGCGGGAGGAGCCCTATCTCGCATTTTTCAGTTTGTTCTGCTTGTCGTTAGGGTTATTTTTCAGCATCGACAACGAAATCGTCATGGCGACCTTGTTCCCAACGATTTCCTTTCTATTTTTGCAGAAAATGCTGTTTATCCTGCCCTACTTTTCGATCTTCACATTTGCCCTCTATGTCTACCTGTACCTGGACCATATAGAACGATTGGGATTTAAGTGGCTGTGCCGGATTTCTTATGGATATTTGGCCATATTGGTCGCGATTCCTAACGAATATTTGGTCGATATTCTTTGGTCGGGGATCGTCCTGCAAATCACCGCTTTCGCTTTCATTCTTTTCTGGATTTTCCGCTATCGGGATCGCGGGGTTCAAGTTTACTATATTTTGTTGGGCGTATTTTTCCTCATCATTAGTTGGATTTATGCCCAAACACGCTATCAGTTGGCGTTGGACAACCCGTATTATATGATCGTAACGCCGTTGCTTCTCGTTCTATCGCAATCGTTCCTCATGTCGGACCGGGTTCGTGAGGCGTTTATGCGGAACGAGCGATTGGCCGAGCAACTGATCGTGTACGATCGCCAAAAAGATGAATTTCTCCTCCATACGTCCCACGAGTTCAAGACGCCGCTGCACGGCATTATCAATCTGGCGCAGGTGGTCATCGACCAGAGTGGCGTAGAATTAGCGCAGCGGCAGCGTGAGAATCTGGATTTCATCATTGCCCAGGCGACCGGCTTGTCTACGCTGGTCAACGATATTATCGATTTTCAGAGTTTGCAGCGCCGAAGCCTGACATTCCATAACCGGATTTTCGATGTCAGCGGCACAGTTCAGGCTACTCTGGAAGCGTTGAACTATTTGCGCAGGAACGAACAGGTGAGGCTGGTCAATCAGGTGCAGCCGGGAACCTATTATCTGTTTACAGACGAAAACCGCCTGAACCAAATACTCGTGAATCTGGTCGGCAATGCGCTGAAATTTACGGAACGGGGAAGCGTGGCGGTGGCCGCAGAATCGCGAGAAGGCTGGCTTCGTCTGACTTTTGCGGATACCGGTGCCGGGATGAACGCGGAGCGGCGGCAGCGGCTTTTTACAGACGATCTGATGGGCGGCGGTGGGGAACCAACGGCTTCGGCGTATCACTCTTCCGGTCTGGGTTTGAAAATATCAAAGGCGCTTGCGGTGCAAATGGGTGGCGATCTGGAGCTGCAATGGTCGGAGCCGGAGCGGGGTTCGGTGTTCGAGCTGCGGCTGCCGGAGGCAACGGCTGCGCAGAAGGAACGGGAGCCCGGCCAGGGAGAGGCCGCGGCCGATCTGGAGCTGCAACCGCTACCCGGAGCGGGCACGCCGACGGTGGAAGACCCCTCGCTGCGTGCGGCGGAGCGGTCCGGCGAGGTGAAGATTCTGCTCGTCGATGACGATGCCTCCAACATTAAGGTGCTGCGGGAGCTGCTTGCACCAAGCCGTTATGAAGTTCTCGCGGCCTACAACGGAGCGGACGCGCTCAGGCTGATTGAGCAGCGCCAAGGCGATTTGTCGCTTGTCCTTCTCGACGTGATGATGCCTGAGATGTCAGGGTATGAAGTGTGCAGACGCATTCGGGACGAGCATCCGATCTACAAGCTGCCGGTTCTTCTCTTGACGGTGCGCAATTCGCCTGCCGATATTGCCGCGGGCTTTGAAGCGGGAGCCAATGACTTTCTGGTGAAGCCGTTCGACGGCAGAGAGTTAATGACGCGGGTGAAGATGTTGCTTCAGCTCAAGGAAGCGGTTCAGCATGCCGTTCAAGTGGAAACCCTCTTCTTGCAATCGCAGATCAAACCGCATTTTATTTATAATGCTTTAAGCGGCATTATATCATTGTGTTACAGCGACGGAGCGCGGGCGGGCAAGCTGTTGGGCGAATTCAGCAATTATTTGCGGCTCAGCTTCGATCTTGACCCTCATCATGCCAAAGTCAGCCTGAATCGAGAGCTTTCCCTGGTGAAATCTTATGTCGAACTGGAACAGGCGCGTTTCGGCGAACGGTTGAAGGTGGAATGGGACACGGACGCTTCTAGGGAGACGCTGATTCCCGCGCTGATCATTCAGCCGCTCGTCGAAAACGCGATCCGCCACGGTTTGATGAAGCGCATATCGGGAGGTACGGTCCTCATTCAAACGATTGCGGAGCAGCAGGGATTGCGAATTGTGGTTCAAGACGATGGAGTCGGCATGTCCGCGGAACAACGGGAAACGATCCTGTCGCCGGATCGATCGGGCGGCGGAGGCATTGGTCTTATCAACGTGCATAAACGGCTCATGAACGAATACGGACAAGGCCTGCAATTCGAGAGTGTTCAAGGGAAAGGCACGAAAGTGACGATCTCGATTCCTTCTCGTAAGCAACCAGACCGACCAAGCGGGTGAATGGGGAAATGAGAGCTATCGTCGTAGACGACGAACGATTAATTGCAGAGCATATTGACAGGCTTCTTACTGACGCGGGGATCGAAGTTTTGGGCTGCTTCACGAATCCTTATGAAGCGTTGGAGATGACGAAGGCGTTGCGGCCTGATGTGCTGTTCCTAGATATCGAAATGCCGGAGATGAGCGGACTGGATATCGCGGAGAAAGTATATTCGGACAACCTTGATTCGGAAGTCGTCTTTATTACCGCCTACAACCAATATGCCATCGATGCTTTTCGGGTGAACGCGCTCGATTATTTGCTGAAGCCGGTTATGGAGGAAGATTTGAACCGCTCGCTGGAGCGGATCAGGAAGAGACGAAAAGTGCGCGTGGAGACTCAGGGAAAGACCGGTAGCCCGCAAGTGGCAGTCTCTCTTTTTGGCAAGTTTTCCGTCTATCTCGGCGATAATCCGGAACCGGTTCGCTGGGTGACGTCCAAATGCGCGGAGCTATTCGCTTACATGCTCCTGCAGCAAGGTGATAAGGAAGTAAGCAAATGGCAGTTGTTCGAGGCGCTCTGGAACGAGAAAAACATGGAAAAGGCGGACATTAATCTGCGAAGTACCGTCAGCAGGGTCAACAAGACGCTGAGGGAGCTCCATGCAGGCATGGCGCTCGTCTCCGTCAGAAACGGGTATCGGCTGACAATGTCCGATGATGCGCTCATTGTCGATGCCGATTCATTGGAGCGCTTCGTGCTCGATTCCGTCGAGATCGGCCCGGAAAACCTGAATCGCGTCGAGCAGCTCGTCTATCGCTGCAATCCTCCGGTTCTGCAAGAGTTCAGCGGCGATTGGTGCGAGTCTTACCGGAACCGATATCGTCAGTATTTCCTTCATCTTGGAGTAAAGTTGCTCTCTTATTATGAGAGCGTGGAGACGGAACCTCTCAAAACGTTGCGCCTGGCGGAGTTGTTGGTTGGCCATGATCCTTATAACGATTCGCTTAGGGCAGCGGCGATGAAACTCCATTATCAACTAGGAGGTCAGAAGCGGGCGGCTGCTTATTATGAAGCGTATGCCAAGCTTTTGAAGACGGAGTTGGGTGCGAAGCCGGGCGATGCGCTTGCCGCTTTGTTTTGTAAATTGACCGATTGAAATACATAAATGGAATAGACGCGCTAAAAGGAACCTGTGGTCCATACGGATCGGGTTCCTTTTCTTTTTGCAACAATTTTGCAACATCGCACGAGCTATGATGTCGTATGCGATAATATTTTGTCGAAGAATTCAAAGAAGGGTGGATCTCGAAAATGATTCAAAGAACGATGAAACGTTGGATAGCTATTGTCATGGTATTATTATTAATTGCGGCCAATCTTCCTCAGAATGCTTATGCAGATTCTCTTGACGAGTGGAATATCCGGAATCCGTTGCCCACGGGTAATGTTCTATATGGCGTCACCTACGGAAACGGTACGTATGTGGCGGTAGGGGCCGATGGAACGATTGTAGCCTCCAGCGACGGAGCGGACTGGACGAGCCGAACGAGCGGCACTTCGAGTCATCTATTGGGCGTCACCTACGGAAACGGGACGTATGTGGCGGTGGGGACCAGTGGAACGATTGTGACCTCCGGCGATGGAGCGAACTGGACGAGCCGAACAAGCGGCACTACTTATGCTCTAAATGGCGTTACCTTCGTAAACGGCAAGTATGTGGCAGTGGGGGAAAGTGGAACGATTGTAATTTCCATTGACGGAGTGAGCTGGACGAGCCTAACGAACGACCATCGGGATAATCTATTTGGCGTTACCTACGGAAACGGAACGTATGTGGCGGTGGGTGCACTTGGAGTGACTGTAACCTCCAGCGACGAAGCGAGCTGGACGAGCCAATCGGGCGACACTACGGATTATCTATTTGGCGTCACTTACTCAAATGGGACGTATGTGGCGGTGGGGAACAATGGAATGATTAAGACCTCCATCGACGAAGCGAGCTGGACGAGACTACCGAGCGGCACTACGGATAGTCTGAAGGGCGTCACTTACGGAAACGGCATGCATTTGGCGGTGGGGGGCAATGGAACGATTGTGACCTCCGGCGACGGAGCGAGCTGGTCGAGCCGAACGAGCGGCACTACGAATGAACTATTTGGCGTTACCTACGGAAACGGAACGTATGTGGCGGTGGGGTACAATGGAACGATCGTAACCTCCAGCGACGGAGTGAGCTGGACGAGCCGAACGAGAGGCACTACGAATGATCTAAATGGTATTACCTACGGAAACGACACATATGTGGCGGTGGGGGCCAATGGAACGATTGTAACTTCAAGCGACGGAGCGAGCTGGACGAGCCGAACGAGCGGCAACCTGAATAATGTATATGGTGTCACCTACGGAAACGGGACTTATGTGGCGGTGGGGTACAGTGGAACGATTGTGACCTCCGGCGATGGAGCGAACTGGATGAACCGAACAAGCGGCACTCCTAAAGCTCTATATGGCGTCACCTACGGAAACGGCAAGTATATGGCAGTGGGGGCCAATGGAACGATTGTGGCCTCCAGCGATGGAGCGAATTGGACGAGCCAAACGAGCAGCACTACGAATTATCTATTTAGCGTCACCTACTCAAACGGCACATATGTGGCAGTGGGGGATGCTGGAACGATTGTGACCTCCAGCGATGGAACGAACTGGATGAGCCAAACAAGCGGTACTCCTAAAGCTCTATATGGCGTCACCTACGAAAACGGCATATATGTGGCGGTGGGTGCCGATGGAACGATTGTAACCTCCAGCAATGGAGCGAGTTGGACGGGCGGAACGAGCGGCACTACGAATCCTCTGAGGGGCGTCACCTACTCAAACGGCATGTACGTGGCGGTGGGGGAAAGTGGAACGATTGTGACCTCCAGCGACGGTGCGAGTTGGACGAGCCGAATGAGCGGCACCACGAATCCTCTGAGGGGCGTCACCTACGGCTACGGAACGTATATGGCGGTGGGTATGACTGGAAAGATTATACAATCCGCCCCAGCGCCGGCAGTCAACAGCGTGAGCGTCAGCCCGAGCAGCGCAAGCGTGGTGCAAGGAGGAAGCAAAAAGCTCACGGCCGTGGTAGATGCGGTGGGAGGCGCGGCAGAGACGGTCACATGGACGAGCAGCGACGCAAGCAACAAAGTGGCGGTGGACGGCACGGGGAACGTGACGGTCGCGGCGAATGCCTTTCCGGGGAATTATACGATCACGGCAACGTCAACAGTGGATGGCAGCAAAAAAGGGACAGCGACGATTACCGTTACTGCGGCAGGTTCAACCATTTTTAATCAAGATGGCATTGGTTATAGCGGCACAATTGCACCCGCGCCAATTGGATCCACTGTGAGGATGTCCGTGTACAATAATTGGCCTAGCAATCTCTCAAGAGGAAGCTTTGCTTTTTCCGGCGGGGTATTCGATGGACAACACATCTGGATGATTCCATATTCCGCCGATAGCCTGCTTAAGGTGGACAAAGATACGGGTGCGATGACCGCTTACAACAATTGGCCTAGCGGATTTACCAAAACCCCGAGCGATCCTTTTCAGTCTATTCAGGCTTTCCAGGGGGGAGTATACGATGGGAATTCCATTTGGCTCATTCCCTATAGCGCTGACAGGGTTATAAAGGTAGATAAAAACACTGGGGAAATGACGGGTTACAGTGACTGGCCCGAAGGGACGACTTCCATTGGCGCGACCGCTTTTATGGGAGGGGTTTTTGACGGGCGGAATATTTGGTTCGTCCCTTATAAAGTGAACAAAGTAATTAAGCTTGACACCGTTACCGGGGTAATGACAGGGTACGAGGACTGGCCCGCCGGATTCAATCATGGCACTTATGCATTTGGCGGCGGTCTTTTCGACGGACAGAATGTCTGGTTAATTCCCTCTGAAGCCAATCAAGTGATCAAAATCAATCCAGAAACCGGAACTATGACAGCTTATAGTAACTGGCCCGCCGATTTTTCGAAAAATACAGCAAGGTTCACGGGAGGAATTTTCGACGGCCAAAATGTGTGGATGATCCCTTCTAATGCAGATCGGGTTATCAAAATGAATACAACCGACGGTACCATGACGAGTTACAATGCTTGGCCGGATGGATTAACGGAAAAATATTTTTTTGGCGGTTCATTCGATGGGCAAAATATCTGGATGGTCTCTGCCTCGGCAAATTCTTCTGTCGTCAAGATTAATACAGTTACGGGTGAGATGACCGGATACAGTAATTGGCCCGATGGGATCAATAGAGGCCCCATGCCTTTCCGGGGCGGGGTATTCGACGGCGATAGCGTTTGGATGATTCCCTTTACCGCGGACGGCTTGGTTAAGCTGGGCAATCCCGCCTACACCCTGACCTACACGGCTGGTGCGAACGGCACGATCACAGGCAATGTGACGCAGACGGTGAGCAGTGGCGGTTCCGGCACAGCCGTGACGGCAGTGGCGAATCCCGGCTATCACTTCGCCAGTTGGAGCGATGGCAACACGCAAGCGACGCGAACGGACACGAACATTACGGCAAACTTGAGCGTAACGGCGACATTCGCGCAGGATGCAGCCTACACCCTGACCTACACGGCTGGTACGAACGGCACGATCACAGGGAATGTGACGCAGACGGTGAGCAGCGGTGGTTCCGGCACAGCCGTGACGGCAGTGGCGAATCCCGGCTATCACTTCGCCAGTTGGAGCGATGGCAACACGCAAGCGACGCGAACGGACACGAACATTACGGCAAACTTGAGCGTAACGGCGACATTCGCGCAGGATCGTATCTCATCTGGTTCCGGCGTTTCCACGACACCGGCGACAACCAATAACGGTGTAGAGATATTTGTTAACGGGAAAGTAGAAACTGCGGGAACAGCCTCCGCAAGTAAGCGAAACGACCAGACCGTGACTACGATTGTCGTCGATCAGAAGAAACTGGAGGACAAGCTCGCGGCGGAAGAAAAAGGCGCTGTTATCACCATTCCGATTGCCGCCAAGTCCGATGTCTTCATCGGCGAACTGAATGGCCTAATGGTGAAGAACCTGGAAGACAAGCAGGCGGTTGTAGCGATTAAAACGGACAAAGCGACATACACACTTCCTGCTCAGCAGATCAATATCGACGCTGTATCCGACAAGATCGGCAAGTCAGTTGCCTTGCAGGATATTAAGGTACAAATCGAGGTTGCGGCGCCAACAGCGGATAAGGTGAAAGTAGTAGAAGATGCGGCAGAGAAGGGCGCGTTCACGCTTGTCGTTCCGCCGGTAGAATTTACGGTTAGAGCCTCATACGGAGAGAAGACCATCGAAGTATCCACATTCAACGCCTATGTGCGTAGAACGATTGCGATCCCGGATGGCGTTGACCCGAGCAAGATTACGACGGGCGTTGTGGTCGAATCTGATGGAACGGTCCGCCACGTTCCGACTAAGATTGATGTGATCGATGGCAAGTATTACGCAACAATCAACAGCTTGACCAACAGCACCTACTCCGTCGTCTGGCATCCGCTTGAATTCAGCGATGTTGCGAAACATTGGGCGAAAGACGCCATCAATGATATGGGAACTCGGATGGTCATTCAGGGCACTGGGGGCGGCCAGTTCAGTCCTGACCGGGATATTACGCGCGCCGAGTTCGCGGCTATCGTCGTTCGAGGTTTGGGGCTCAAACCGGATAATGGAGCGACGCCATTCTCGGATGTGAAGGCAACGGATTGGTACAGCGGCGCGGTCAACACTGCTTATACGTACAATCTGATCACGGGCTTCGAGGATGGAACATTCCGACCGAATGACAAAATTACGCGCGAACAGGCGATGGTAGTGCTCTCCAAAGCGATGAAGGTCACCGGATTGAAAGACAAGCTTTCCGTTCAATCGGCAGATACGGCACTTCGTCCGTTTGGAGATGCGACAGCCGTACCCAAGTGGGCGCTAAGCAGCGTTGCGGATAGTGTGCAAGCAGGGATTGTAGAGGGAAGAAACGGTGCTGCACTTGCGCCGAAAGCCAACATGACCAGAGCCGAAGTGGCAATGATTATTCAGAAACTGTTGCAAAAATCGGGTCTGATTTAATTAGAAATCAGTAGTCAACCCAAAGAGATCCCATATTCCCTTCCCTGGTGGACACATTCCGCATGGGGGAGGGATTGCTTTTTTCGATTACATCATGAAATTGAGAGCACTCAACCTTTTCAAGACGGCAACGGTCGTGTCGGCAGCGGCGGACAACGGACGGCTGTCGCCGCGCTGTTCGGCAAGTTCGCACATTATTTGTATGTTGGTCTGGAGCCGGTTCGCTGGGTAACATCCAAGTGCGCGGAGCTGCTCGCTTATATGCTGCTGCAGCCCTGGGAGAAGGAGGTCAGCAAGTGGGAACTGTTCGAGGCGCTCTGGCCGGCCCAGAATACGGAGAAAGCAGGCATCAACCTGCGAAGCACGGTTAGCAAAATCAACAAGACGTTACGGGATTGCCGTTCGGGGATGGCGCTGACTTCTGTCAGGAATGGCTACAGGCTGGTCTTGTCCGATGAAGCGCCGGCTGTGGACGCGGTGGAATTGGAGCTTTTCGAGCTGGACGCCGTCGAGCCGGACCCGGATAATCTGGCCCATGTCGAGTAGCTCGTCCACCGCTGTAGCCGACCGTTCCTGCAAGAGTTCGACAGTGCCTGGTGTGAGCCTTACCGCAAGCAGTATCGCCATTATTTCCTGCATCTTGGGAAAAAGCTGCTCCAGTATTACGAGAAAGCCGAGACGGAGCCGTTTAAGGCGCTGCGGCTGGCCGATCTGCTAGTCGAACACGACCCTTACGACGAATTACTGCGGGAAGCGGCGCTGAAGCTGCACCATCGCATCGGCGGTTCCCAACGCGCGGCCGCCTACTATGAAGCGTAGCCGAGCTGATCAAGACCGAGCTGGGGGCCTTGCCGGGCGATACGCTTACCGCGTTGCTTCGCGCCTTAACGGATTGACCCATATCGCATGAAGGAACCTGTAATCCGACCGGAGCGGGTTCCTTTTTGTTTTGCAACAATTTTGCAACATCGCTCCCGTTATAATGCCTTGGTAGTGAAATCAGCATGGGAGTGATCCACCGAATGAAACGAATGTATTCGGGTCGCTAGTAGACGGCGGCGGTACGAACGGGTTGAACGCGGATGCTTTAAAACCCGGCAGTCAAGCCTCAAATAGCTGTATTCAACAACGCTTTAAATATTTGGATGACGAGGTGGAAAACAGCAAAAGCGAAACGAAAACGACGACAAAGATGCTGCAGAAGGCGACGTTGACAGGCAAGGATGTATTTCCCGAGTATAACATGATTTATGTTGAAAAGTTTGAGAATACGATCAAAGGAATGCAGGGAAAGGCGAGTGGAAGAAAACAATGATCAAACGTTGGATTTCGATAGTCATGGTATTATTTTTAATTGCAGCCAATATTCCTCAGTATGCTTTTGCAGATTCTCTTGACGAGTGGAATATCCGGAGTCCGTTGCCAACAGCTAATAATCTAGCTGGCGTCACCTACGGAAACGGCACGTATGTGGCGGTGGGAGTAGGTGGAACGATTATAACCTCCAGCGACGGAGCGAGCTGGACGAGCCGAACGAGCGGCACTACAAATGCTCTATATGGCGTCGCCTACGGAAACGGCACGTATGTGGCGGTGGGATTAGGTGGAACGATGGTAACCTCCAGCGACGGAGCAAGCTGGACGAGCCGAACGAGCGGCGCTACGAGTAATCTAAATGGCGTCACCTACGGAAACGGGACGTTTGTAGCGGTGGGGAACAGTGGAACGATTGTAACCTCCAGCGACGGAGTGAGCTGGACGAGCGGCACGAACGGCACGAATCATCTATTTGGCGTCACCTACGGAAACGGGTCGTATGTAGCAGTGGGTGCAAGAGGAACGATTGCAACCTCCAGCGACGGAGCGAGCTGGACGAGCCGAACGAGCGGCGCTACGAATCAACTATTTGGCGTCACCTACGGAAACGGCACGTATGTGGCGGTGGGATTAGGTGGAACGATGGTAACCTCCAGCGACGGAGCGAGCTGGACGAGCCGAACGAGCGGCACTACGAATCAACTATCTGGCGTCACCTACGGAAACGGCACGTATGTGGCGGTGGGAGTAGGTGGAACGATTATAACCTCCAGCGACGGAGCGAGCTGGACGAGCCGAACGAGCGGCACTACGAATAATCTTCAAGGTGTGGCCTACTTAAACGGTACGTATGTGGCGGTGGGAGCAGGTGGAACGATTGTAACCTCCAGCGACGGAGCGAGCTGGACGAGCCGAATGAACGGCACTACGAATAATCTACAAGGCGTCACCTACGGAAACGGTACGTATGTGGCGGTGGGTGCAGGCGGAACGATTGTAACCTCTAGCGACGGAGCGAGCTGGACGGGCCGAATGAGCGGCACTACGAATAATCTATATGGCGTCACCTACGGAAACGGGTCGTATGTGGCGGTGGGTGCAGGCGGAACGATTGTAACCTCCAGCGACGGAGCGAGCTGGACGAGCCGAACGAGCGGCACTACGAATCAACTATCTGGCGTCACCTACGGAAACGGCACGTATGTGGCGGTGGGATTAGGTGGAACGATTGTAACCTCCAGCGACGGAGCGAGCTGGACGAGCCAAACGAGCGGCGCTATGAGTAATCTAAATGGTGTCACCTACGGAAACGGCATGTATGTGGTGGTGGGCGCAGGTGGAACGATGGTAACCTCTGGCGACGGAGCGAGCTGGACGCGCCGAACGAGCGGCACTATGAATTATCTATATGGCGTCACCTACGGAAACGAGGCGTATGTGGCGGTGGGATTAGGTGGAACGATTGTAACCTCCAGCGACGGAGCGAGCTGGACGATCCGAACGAGCGGCACTCCGAATCAGCTAAATGGCGTCACCTACGAAAATGGCACGTATGTGGCGGTGGGGAACAGTGGAACGATTGTGACCTCCAGCGACGGGGCGAACTGGACGAGCCGAACGAGCGGCATTATGTATCATCTATATGGCGTCATCTGTGGAAACGGCACGTATGTGGCGGTGGGATTAGGTGGAAGGATAGTGAAGTCCGGCCCAGTCACCGCAATGCCGCAAGCGGCGATGCCGGCAGCGAGTCCGTCCGGCGGCGCGGTAGCGTCGGGCACGACCGTAGCGTTGTCAACGTCCACGACGGGAGCGACGATCTACTATACGACCGACGGCAGCACGCCAACCGCCAGCAGTACGGCTTACAGCACGCCGATCAGCGTGACGAGCGCGATGACGATCAAGGCGATTGCGGTAAAATCGGGCATGACCAATAGTGCCGAGATGAGCGAGAGCTACACGATCATGCCGCAAGCGGCGATGCCGGCAGCGAGTCCGTCCGGCGGCGCGGTAGCGTCAGGCACGACCGTAGCGTTGTCCACGGCAACTTCTGGAGCGACGATCTACTATACGACCGACGGAACGACGCCAACCGCCAGCAGTACGGCTTACAGCACGCCGATCAGCGTGACGAGCGCGATGACGATCAAGGCGATTGCGGTAAAATCGGGCATGACCAATAGTGCCGAGATGAGCGAAAGCTACACGATCATGTCGCAGGCGGCGACGCCGACAGCGAATCCGTCCGGCGGCGCGGTAGCGTCGGACACGACCGTAGCGTTGTCCACAGCAACTTCTGGAGCGACGATCTACTACACGACCGACGGCAGCACGCCGACCGCCAGCAGTACGGTTTACAGCACGCCGATCAGCGTGACGAGCGCGATGACGATCAAGGCGATTGCGGTAAAATCGGGCATGACCAATAGTGCCGAGATGAGCGAAAGCTACACGATGTATGTACCTGGTGCGCCTATGATCGTATCGGCAGCAGCGGGGAACGGACAGATTACCATCAGTTGGAATCCCGTATCCGGAGCGACCGGATACAATGTATACACATCTACTGCCTCCGCTTCCTACGGAATGGCGGCTGTTACGGTCGGAGGTTCCGTATATAGTACGGATCTAACGGGACTTACAAATGGAACCATCTATTACATTGTTGTCAGAGCAGTTAACGGAAGCAGTGAAAGTGCGAACTCCAATGAAATGAGCGCGACTCCGCAAGTTCCATCACTCGGAGTACCGGTATTGCTGCCCGCGATTGCAGGAAATGCGCAAGTCAGCCTTGCGTGGAATCCGGTATCTGGTTCAACAGGATATAAGGTTTACCAAAGCGTGACTTCCGGCACCTATGGAGCGGCAGTAGCTACAGTAAGCGGTTCAGTATATAGCTATAATGTAACGGGCTTGACCAACGGTACAACGTACTATTTTGTCGTGAAGGCGACCAACTCCGGGGCGGACAGCGCGGCTTCCCTTACGGTAAGTGCAACTCCGGCAACCGTTCCGGCAGCGCCGGAGAATGTGACGGCGGTTGCCGGAAACGGTCAAGCAACCGTCAGCTTTACGGCCCCGACTGATGACGGGGGAAGCGCGATTACGGAGTATGAGGTAACGGCGTCACCAGGAAACATCAAAGCAACTGGAACGGCAAGCCCGATTACCATTACTGGCTTGACCAACGGAACGAGCTATACGTTCACCGTAAAGACGATCAATGGCGTCGGTAGCAGTACATCCTCTGCCGAATCGACCGCGGTCATCCCGAGCCCGCCACCCAGCGGCAGCAGTAGTGGCAGTGATGCGCCATCGACTACACCGGCGACAACCAATACAGGGGTAGATGTTCTGGTCAACGGCAAGGCGGAGAATGCAGGAACGGCAACGAAAACCAAGCGGAATGACCAAACCGTAACTACCGTAGCCGTCGACCAAAAGAAGCTGGATGACAAGCTCGCAGTGGAAGGTCAGCATGCGGTGGTGACGATTCTGGTCAACACGAAGTCCGATGTAGTTGTTGGCGAATTGAATGGTCAAATGGTTAAAAACATGGAGGATAAACAGGCAGTTTTAGAGATCAAAACGGATCAGGCAACGTATACTCTGCCGGCGCAGCAAATCAATATCAGCGCCATCTCCGATCAGTTCGGGAAGTCCGTTGCTTTGCTGGACATCAAGGTACAGGTCGAAATTGCCGCGTCGCCAGCCGATACGGTAAAAGTCGTGGAGAATGCGGCAGCCAAAGGAACGTTTACGATTGTCGCACCGCCGATGGAATTTAAAGTTAGAGGCACCTACGGATATAGGACTATCGAAGTATCGAAATTCAACGCCTATGTGGAACGCACGATTGCCGTTCCGGACGGTGTGGACCCGAACAAGATTACCACGGGAGTAGTCGTCGAGCCGGACGGAACGGTACGTCATGTGCCGACCAAGGTCGTTGTGATCGATGGCAAGTATTACATCAAACTCAACAGCCTGACCAACAGTACGTACTCTGTCGTCTGGCATCCGCTCGAATTCCTTGATGTCGCGAACCACTGGGCGAAAGACGCTGTCAACGATATGGGATCACGGATGGTCATTGATGGTACGGGCGACGGCAGATTCAGTCCCGATCAAGATATCACTCGTGCCGAGTTTGCAGCCATTCTTGTACGCGGATTGGGACTGAAACCGGAAAATGGGGCAACGGCGTTCGCTGACGTGAAGACGTCAGATTGGTACAGCAGCGCGGTCAACACGGCTTATGCGTATCAACTGATTAGCGGGTTCGAGGACGGCACGTTCCGGCCGAACGACAAGATTACTCGAGAACAGGCAATGATGATTCTCTCCAGAGCGATGACGATTACCGGACTGAAAGCAAAGCTTTCCGCTCAAGCGGAAGATGCACCACTTCGTCCGTTTGGAGATGCGGCAGACGTGTCCGGCTGGGCGCAAAGCAGTGTTGCGGACAGCGTGCAGGCTGGCCTTGTATCTGGACGAGGTGCCGCCGGGCTTGCGCCGAAGGCGTCCGTCACCAGGGCTGAGGTTGCGAGCATTATTCAAAGACTTTTGCAAAAATCAGGCCTGATATAGGCGAAGATGTCCAGAGGCAATTGAAGATCGTCCCTTCCCAGCAACATCTTTCGATGTTGGGAAGGGATTTTTATTGTTGAGTCGGTAAATCTTCAGCGCAGTGGCGTACGGACGCAATTGCCTATCTACCGGCAAACAATTGCGCAACGCTCGGCAGTCCATACATGTGGAGTGCGTGGTAAGGATATATGGAGAGGATTAAAAAATAATAGCCGCCGTATTTACTCAGCCCTCCTGATGACAGAGAGGGCTATTCGTTTTTTCAATATTGCAGATGAGAAGAGAGTTCCTACGGTGGAGTAGATGCATGAACAAATTGATTGATTTATAGAGATGTGGAGCGCCGCGGCTACGGATGAAGAGAAGAATAAGGCTTTAAAGAAACTTGTGGAGCGTATTGTGCATAATCGGGAAGATAATCGGATAGAACTGACAGTGTGCTATAAATAAATGCTCAGGTAAGAACATTGTAAAGGGGTTGTGCTTGCTTTGTGTTCGCATAACTTTGATTTTCTCAGCCAAGATATACGAACCGGGCGCTAATGGGTTATATGCAGAAAAAGATATACGCACTGATTTTTAAGTGATATATGAAGCTGATAGTATGATCATACTGAGAAGTTATTAGTCGGTCAATTCTGGATGCTGCCGTGAGCAATGCGATGCTGATTTGCAAATTATACCAGATCGACACATCTCCATGATGACAGGGAACGGACTGGGATCATCGTTTTTGAAGGATATTGTTAAAATATATGGGGAAATAGATTGATCTGAATTCATGAATTGGCGACAATAGTTGTAGGAGTTGTTAAACGTAATAAATATGAAATGAAATGTGGTGCAGAACTTTTATGAGCGTACCTATATTAACCACAAAGCTGCACATACCGCCAGTGCGATCGAAAGTGGTTCTCCGTTCACATTTGTTCAAACGCTTGGACGAGGGCCAGAAAAGAAAATTGACATTAATCTCCGCTTCTGCGGGCTATGGAAAAACAACGCTGGTAAGCGAGTGGCTGGCTGATTGTAAACGTCCGACCGCTTGGTTATCGCTGGATGAAGGAGACAACGATCCGACGCGCTTTCTCCTTCATCTTATCGAGGCTATAAAGAGAATTGTGAACGTTAGCGACCTAGGGGTTTGGAAAGCCTTGCAATCTCCGCAACCGCTGCCGATTACATATATCCTTACTACTTTAGTCAATGAACTATCATCCGCTACAGATCCTTTCATTCTCGTTCTTGACGACTATCATGTCATTGAATCTCAAGTTGTGCATAACGCGCTTTCTTTTCTGATCGATCATCAGCCATTACATATGCACTCGATCATCATGACACGTGAAGAGCCGCAACTGCCCATTGCCAGATTACGAGCAAAAAACGAGCTGACGGAACTACGTGGAAATGACCTGCGGTTCACCCGGAGTGAAACGACATTATTTTTCAATCAAATCATGGGACTTCATCTTTCATCTGCAGAGGTGTCTTCCCTGGAAGCGCGCACTGAAGGGTGGATTGCCGGGTTGCAACTAGCGGCTATTTCTATACAGGGCTATTCGGATACGGCCCAATTTATTTCGTCCTTCACCGGCAGCCACCGTTTCGTGCTGGACTATTTGATGGAGGAAGTGCTGAAGCAGCAGTCCGATAAGGTTCACACCTTTTTGCTTCAAACATCCATTCTTGATCGCTTTTGCGCTTCCCTTTGTGATGCGGTGCTGCAGAGCGATAAGGGAGGGCAGGACATCCTGGAGCATCTCGAGCGTTCCAATCTTTTCATCATTCCGTTGGATAGCGAGCGGCATTGGTACCGTTATCATCATCTTTTTGCCGATTTGTTGCGACAGCGTTTGTACCATGTCAACAAGGACAAGGCCGATGAGAGGGCAGCTCTGCACATGAGGGCGAGCCATTGGTTTGAGGAGAATGCACTGGAGATCGAAGCGTTTCAGCACGCTGCAGCGGCTCAAGATGTGAATCGTGCCGCAAAATTAATCGAAGGGAAAGGAATGCCTCTACATTTTCGCGGCGCTGCCAGGACTGTATTAAACTGGTTAAAGCACCAGGATGAGCCCACGCTCAACGAGCGGCCATCGCTCTGGGTCATTTATGCTTCCGCACTGTTGATGATCAGTCAACTGGACGGAATCGAACAGAAACTGTCCGCTGCAGAAGCCGCCATGTCACATATCAATCCCCATGAGGTGGATCAAGGTCTAATCGGACATATCGCATCGATCAGGGCCACGCTCGGAGTTACTCGGCACGATGCGGATACCATTATGACTCAATCCCTCATCGCTCTGGAGCATTTGCATCCACATAATCTGCCTGTACGTGCTGCAACAACCTGGACGCTAGGCGTTGCCTACCAGTTGAAGGCTGATCGCGCGGCCGCCAGGCGGGCTTATACAGAAGCGTTATCAATCAGCAAGCGCATTGGACATATCATGATTACGCTAATGGCATCTTTAGGTATAGGCGAAATTCAGGAGTCGGACAATCAATTGAGCCTGGCCGCGCAAACCTATCAACAAGTCATTCAACTCGCTGGCGATCCACCCTTGCTGGTTGCTTGTGATGCCTACTTGGGTATGGCTCGAATAGGGTATGAACGGAACAACCTAGATGCCGCCGAACAGCATATACAACAAAGTATGCGGTTAGCCAAGCAGATCGAGAATACGGACAGGCTAGTGGAAAACGAATTATTTGCGGCAAAATTGAAGCTCGCAAGACAAGAGATTTCAGCGGCGGAAGCTTTGCTAACCAAAGCTCGCCATGAAGTGCAAGATCAACATTACAACCGTCTGCGGGGCGAAATGAAACACTTGGAGCTTCTTATTTCTCTTCATCACGGTAACTTTGCGGAAACGGTTAAGCTCCTGGAAACGAACGAATTCCCTGTACTGCAGGCAAGAATCTATATGCTCCAAGGAAATGCAAAAGCGTCTCTTGCCATTCTGGGCACCTTGTATGATCAAGCGAAATCGAAGCAATGGAAGAATGACGAGCTTAAGTTACTGATCCTCCAAGCTCTGGCTTTTCAAGTCCAGGGCAATATGGAGAGGGCGCTGCAAAGATTAAATGATGCTTTGATACGGGCGAAAAATGAAGGCTTCGTCCGTCTTTTTATTGAGGAAGGAAAGTCCATGCTTGATTTATTAACCGCAGCGGCTGCCCGTCGCATTCAGCCCGAATATACCGAATTTTTGCTGGCAAACATGCATCATGAACAAAAGCTCTACGATTTCGCTGTACATAGCTCCCCCATCCGTTTCGAGCCTTTCGTCGAGGCCTTAAGTGAGCGTGAGCTGGAAGTTCTGCAATTGATCGCCCAAGGCTACTCCAATCAAGAAATAAGTGATCGGCTTTTCCTTGCTTTAAGTACAGTGAAGGGGTATAATCGCAACATTTTTGATAAATTGCAGGTGAAAAGGCGAACCGAAGCGATCGCCCGTGCCAGAGAACTCGGGCTGATTTAAAGCTTGATCTGCAACCTGTTTCGGTCTCAAGCAATGCCTAAAGGCGATGCTTGAGATCTTTTTTTATTTCAAAGCATACTTTAGTATCTACACGGTCATCCTTTGCAGCTAATATACTATACTCATCATAGTAATCATGAAAGAAATCTTGTCATGCCAAATTCAAACCTATCAAATTAAAGTAAAGGGTCATCTGGAACAGCAATGGAAAAATTGGTTTGATGGGCTGGACATCACTCCTGATCCGAATGGAGAAACATGGATATCCGGTCCTGTGGCAGACCAAGCCCTTCTTCTCGGAATACTTAAAAAGTACGTGACCTTGGGTTGCCCTTAATCTCAGTGCAGCAAGTTGATCAAACAAGTCATCGCTGGCGGCAATGTCTTGCTTCAGACCAAAGACATAGTTACCCCCGTTTTGACGATTGTTTTTATCATCGGGGCTATGTTGCTATACCCCCTCTTCTATCTCACCAGATTCATCCCTCGCTGGTTGTCCGGCTGGGGCTTGATGGGAGGAGTTATATACGTCGCTGTTGACTTATTCCTGTTATTCAGACCCGACCTTCACCTGAGCATTTTATATGTACCATTGGCTGTGCAGGAGATGACCATGACGCTTTGGCTGATCATCAAAGGATTCAATCAGGCGTCCCTTGGGAAGCTTCTGGCGGAAAAGAGAGAATCATCATAAAATCAAACAGAAAAACAGCGATCTTGCTTGGAAATGTCACAGCCTTCTTTCCTACCCTACTTTAGTAGCTACCGCGTTATTGCCGGGAACCGATATGATGTAATAAGTACATTTCATTATATCGGGGAGTGAACGGTTATTAAAACAAATAGACGAACGACGACCCAGTTAGGACTGCTTCTTATAAGCAGCATGATATTCGGTGTCTTAAGCTCTGTGCCTGCATTAGAACGTTCCGATTATTTGGAACAGTTGCCTGATCTAGAAAAGCATGTGTTGACAGCGACTTTCTTTCAAGCGGCAATGGCTGTAGCATATGTTGGTATAACCGTATTGTTTTATTCCCTTCTAAAGACTTACAGCGAGCGATTCGTAACAGGATTTGTCGCTTTCAAATTGATTGGCGCAGGTTTTCTTTTCATCGGAATCGGTTTTCTACCCCTTTTATTGGAAGTCAGCCAAAGTGCAGCATCGGCCACTCCTGTAAACGCAGTTATCTTTGAATGGAATGCAGAATGGCTTCGGCAGGGTCGGGATTTTGTTAATCATATTGGCATGATTTTGCCATGGAGTATCGGCAGCTTAATTCTGTATTATTGCTTCTTCACAACTGGACGAATTCCAAGATGGTTGGCCATATGGGGGATGATAGGTTCCATCTGTACAATTGTCGCGACGTTGATTCTGTTATTGGACAGGATTTCGATCACAAGTCCGGCCTATATGCTCTTAAATGCGCCGACGGCTTTTGGCGATTTGATTCTGGCTGTATTTCTGATTGTAAAAGGGAGGAACGTTGACGAAAATGAGCGGAGAGGAGCGAATAACGCATGAAAATCGTTGTGCTAGGAGCAAATGGAGCCACTGGTCGGCAAGTGGTCAGGGAATTGATTAGCTGCAGCATTCCAACAAGGATACTTATCCGAAAAACAGCTATTCTTGATCCTGACATTGAGAAAAGTTCATACGTTGAGATCGTGAAGGGAAACATTAGCGAGCTTGGTCGAACCGAACTGACTCATCTGCTGAGCGATTGTACCGTGGTGATTTCTTGTCTCGGTCACACCCCTACTCTCAGGGGGATGTTCGGAAAACCTCGTAAGTTGGTTACAGATGCAATTCAGAAAGTAAGCGAAACTGTGAAGACGTCCGAGCGCAAAATAAAACTAATCCTTATGAGTACAACGGGCTATACGAATCGCTCAATAGGAGAGTCTCATTCCTGGGGGGAGAGGATGATCTTCTCTGCATTGAGCGTGCTTCTGCCCCCGCATCGTGACAATGTAATGGCAGCCGATTACTTGGTTGACGTTTTGGGAAAAGAAAATAAGTATGTCAGTTGGGTTGCCGTAAGACCGGACACGTTAGTCAATTACGATGAAGTAAGCCTTTATGAATTAACTAGCTCCCCCGTCAGAAGCCCATTATTTAATCCTGGAAAAACAAGCAGAAGGAACGTGGGTCGTTTCATAACGGAACTGGCCACAGATCCTTTGCTTTGGGAGCGTTGGGAATGTAAAACACCAGTCATTTATAATAAATGAATTTAAGCAAGCGAACCTGAAGAACACGTGGCCCGCTTGCTTTTTCCGCTCGTCACCACCATTTATAGCTGTTACGCTTTGTACGAAAAACCGGGTTATTTGAAGGATATTTGCGTTTCTCAAAAATCGCCGGAATCCCTTGATACATGTAGGTTTTCAAGCGTTTTGAAGGTCAGAGGTTTTCGCAGAATGGCTCGTATAACACCGTATTCACGCTGCAGGACTTATGTCCCTTGGTCTGCTCGAGGCATTCAGGGGGAGCGGAATCAGGCAGATTCACCTTTAAACCTAATATATTTAAAATGTGGGAGTGGTTTTTATGAGAGAAGAGTTTGGGGAATACCTGATTAGTGATGATAAGTCATTATTGAATCTGAATGTCATAGTGGATTATTTATCAAAGAGTTACTGGGCAAACAAGAGACCCGTAACAAGAATAAGAAAATCAATTGAAAACTCAATTTGTTATGGAGTATATCACGGAAGTAAGCAAATTGGATTTGCCCGAGTAGTAACAGACGGTGCAACAATGTATTGGTTATGCGATGTATATATTGATGAAGAGTACAGAGGAAAAAACATTGGGAAGAAATTAATCGAATCACTAACAACATCAGAAGAACTAAAGGAGCTGACGGGGATTTTAGGAACACGAGATGCACATGGATTATATGAACAATATGGTTTCGAACGTGACCAAAATCGATTCATGAGAAAGATACCAGAAAGTCGAAGAAGTTAACCAACATCTTATAGTCCTGTTTTCCTACCTGTGAAGTTACAAAGCATTGCTCAAAACCATTATATCCCTTTCACCGTCTCAACACATGTGGAGTGCGTGGTAAGGAGATATCGAGAGGATTAAAAAATAATAGCCGCCATATTCACTCAGCCCTCCCGATTGCAGAGAGGGTTATTTTCTATTCACAAGCTTTTATTAAATTCTTGCTCATTTGGACTTTATTCTTAAAAATATGGGGATAAATCTTTAATTTCTTAAATGTAATGTATGCGCTTACCTTTTATAATTTTCTTAGGAAGGAGGTGAGAGTCGAGAAGGTCGCGGAATATGGCACTAGGTAAGCAGTAACAAGTAAAAAATTTTAGGAGGTAGATTATGTTTAAGTTTAATAAGAAAATCTTGACTGTATGTATGGCAGCTTCAATGAGTTTTAGCTTGTTTGCGGCAACCTCAAATGCAGCGACAGACTATTGGCAAAATTGGACCGACGGTGGCGGGACAGTAAATGCTGTCAATGGATCTGGCGGCAATTACAGTGTTACATGGTCAAATAGCGGGAACTTTGTTGTCGGCAAAGGGTGGAATACCGGATCGCCATCTAGGACAATAAATTATAACGCTGGCGTCTGGGCGCCGTCCGGCAATGGGTATTTGACTCTCTACGGATGGACGAGAAACTCACTCATAGAATATTACGTCGTTGATAGCTGGGGCACTTATAGACCTACCGGAACGTATAAAGGCACCGTGACCAGTGATGGGGGCACATATGACATATATACGACTATGCGATACAACGCACCTTCCATTGACGGCACGCAAACGTTCGCCCAGTTCTGGAGTGTCCGACAGTCGAAGAAAGCGACCGGGGTCAACTCCGCTATCACTTTTAGCAACCACGTTAACGCATGGGCGAGCAAAGGAATGAATCTGGGGAGCAGTTGGTCTTACCAGGTGTTAGCGACAGAAGGATATCAAAGCAGTGGGAGCTCTAACGTAACGGTATGGTAACAGGTTAACTGCAGCTGGCAACTGACAGGCGCCAGACTGTTTCCAGCAAATTGAGAATAAGGCCTGCCGGTCTCACAACTGGCGGCCTTATAATATTTCAACAAACCTTTCGAAAGAGTGAAGGTCGCAGCCGGAATCGCCTGCGCGGATAAGCGGGTTTTGGGCTTATTTGAATGGTGACATGCCGAAGGCGAGTCGCAGGCCGCCATGGGCCTATCATTTTTCCTATCAGCTATACGAGGAGACATATCCATGAGAAAGTTACCAATTTTCCTTTTAATAGCAATAATAGTTGTTGTCAGCGCTTGTTCGCAAGAAAAGCCTGAAAAGAATGATAGCCTTGTATTAGTTAAAGGCGGGACTTTTATAAACACGAAGTCCAATTACTACGGAAAAAGTGTAACATTATCGAACTTTTATATCGGCAAATATGAGGTAACTCAAAAAGAGTGGATTGAGGTAATGGGAAGTAATCCCTCGGGATTCAAGGGCGACAATTTGCCGGTAGAAATGGTAAGCTGGTATGACGTTGTTGAGTACTGTAATAAAAGGAGTATAAAAGAGGGCCTCAAACCGTATTACAATATAGACAAGAATAAAAAAGACCCGAATAATAAGAGTGATAACGATAATATAAAATGGACAGTAACGACCAATGCAGGAGCTAACGGTTACCGATTACCGACAGAAGCGGAGTGGGAATATGCTGCAAGTGGGGGGCAGATGAGCAAGAGTTACACATACAGCGGAAGCAATAATGCAGATGAAACAGCATGGTATTGGAGAAACGCTGGGGACAAATTCTTATCAGGAGAATGGAATTGGCCTGTCATAGAAAACAACAATAATAAAACAAAAGCTATCGGCCTCAAGAGCCCCAACGAGTTAGGACTTTACGATATGTCAGGTAATGTAAGGGAATGGTGCTGGAACTGGTTCGGAGACTTGGATAGTAATAGCGGTTCCTTCCGGGTTGTGAAGGGCGGCGGTTGGATCGGCGACGTCAGCAACAACGAGTTATCTTTTCGGGGCAAGTTCGAGGCGAATGGGTTTGGCCCCGATCAAGGTTTTCGTGTAAGTCGCGGCGAGTAAACGGGAACAAGACTAAAGCTCTTTCGATAATGTCATTCTTACAGGGATTTAATAAAAATTAGCGACAGATGGCATGGATCAATTCCATGCTGTTTGCTCGTTAAAATTCCAAAATCCCCATGCTATCCTTAACCCCTCTCATCCCCTTCCCTTCTTCGAGTGTGTGAATGTTAACTCTGATGTGAGGGGATGGCAAGTTGATTCGTAAACTTAGGTTTCCGTTCAGGAATTTAATGGATAATTTGAAGCTGGGAATATATACTGAGGATGTGGGTCAAGTTGGGATTTTAACTGAAATTTCGGATGAACAAGCTAAAGAACTCAAAGGCAAAATCATGATTAAGGATAAATGAAAGCACGATTATATATAAAAAATGGTAGGGATACATAATGGGCTTTGAAACAAACATTTGCGGTATTCCATGTTTACAAATAAATCCTTCAATGAAACCAATCGGTGTTGTTCTTTTATATCACGGGTGGGTATCAAACGTTAATGATTATTTTTTCTTTGTTAATAGCAAGTTGGGGATACAAGGTCATTGTTCCTGAACTGCCTTACCATGGTGAAAGAGGAAACCTTGACTATTTTAATCCGTTAGTATTGCAGGAATATTTTTGGAATGTGGTTCTACAAGGTGTTATGGAAGCAGATACAATAGTGTCTGATTTATCTAAAACGGATAGTAATATTGGGATTATAGGCCACTCAACAGGCGGTTTTATAGCCGCAGGTATTTTTTCGGAAAATTCTCGTCTGAAAGCCTCGATAGTTATAAATGGCTCATGCGCATGGGTAAAATGTGAGGAATTATTTCGCGAAAAGGATGGCAGAAATCCCATGAGTTTTAACGAAAAGATTTCTCTACAACAGCATGACCCAGCGTCTCATATAAATTTGGATGGAAAAAGAGCACTGCTCTTGTTACATGGCAAAGCGGATAATACGATTCCTATCGAAAGCCAAAGATATTTTATGGATGTCATGTCGCCACATAATATTCCTTCAGATGATCTACAATTAGTTGAGTATCCAAATGTGAACCATCACATTACACTTGGAATGCTTGAAAAGTCAATGGAGTGGCTTAATAAACATTTAGATAAACACCAGTTTGATTGAATAAAAGAGCAATTTTATTATGAACCATTTTTCAGCTAATGGGGGTAGGCACTTGTGATTATCAGGGAGATTGACGAAGAACTCAAAAAGCATGTTGTTAATTTTAGGGGTCAAATAGTTGTGTCAAGAGGACGGGTGCATACCTTAGAAAAACTATCAGGATTCGTATATTCGATTGATGGGGAAATCATGGGTCTTATCACATACAATATCGAAAATGATGAATGTGAAATTGTATCTTTGGATAGTAAAATCGAGAACCAAGGAATAGGAAGCAATTTAATCAATAAGGTTGTTCAAAAGGCAAAAGAACAATTTTGCAAAAGAGTATGGCTTATAACATCAAATGATAACATAAGGGCGATTAAGTATTATCAGAAAAGAGGACTTGATCTGAAAGCAATCCATCACAATGCAATCATGGAAGCCAGAAAGATTAAACCTACGATTCCATTGAATGGATATGAAGATATTCCAGTACGCCATGAAATTGAGTTTGAATATGGCATAAAATAAAACATGGATTTTAAAACAGACCAATTCATAATTCATTACTCTAAAGTATAATCTTAATGTCGCCCAATATTTGTGAACTGCGAAAGGTGGAATGGTAGTGAGCAATTACTCTCTTAATATCAATTTCGATTCGGCAACCCTAAACAAAATCCAACAAGAAGGACTACAAATTATCATTGCCAAGCAAGCTACTAATAATGAACATTCTGTCTCATGGATTGCGTTTAACCCATTTGAGAAAAACACAGTTTCTTGGGAAGATAATTATTCGATGTACACCTCAAACGTTTATAATCCTAATATCGAAAATCAACCTGATAATAACTTACCAGTTAACTTTCTGTCTAAAGATGTTGTTATAAATGGTCAATTGATATCTGGTAGTCCCTTCACAACTACAATGTTGACTACTTCCTTAGATGAGACAAATAATCACGATTTCTCGAAACTCGCCGTCTATTTAGGAAATATTAATGATTCAGGCACAGAAATGAAGGGGAAATCTCATGTATTAGTTTTTAATAGTAATGCCAAAGAATACTCTTTAGAATACGATCCCAAAAACAATGTTTTCATAACCAAGGATTAATTTGCCGTGTCCGATGGAGTCTGATCCATTGATACAAGGTGAAATGAAAATTCATGACTAACGAAGCAGAACACATGATTGAAGTTACTCAATCAACAGAAAAGGTAAACCACATAATTGAAGGTGTTCGTAGAGTAAGATACGACTTGCTTTAGACCTTGCATTCAGAAGTTTGTAATATGTTTGATAAAAGAGAAGTTTTATTTAAGGTAAAGGGGCTATTTATGAGTGTCAGAGAAAGCCAGAGCAATTTAACCATATGTGTATACGGTTTTGTGGAGGTTGTTTAATCTTACAATGATAACCATAAAGAGAAATATTTCACAAGCACTTCTTTGTCAGTATATACGTAAGCATATTGGGAACGAAAGATTATTACTTGGAGAATGGTCTTGTTCCAGCTTGGGATGGAAGGCTTCTAATGCTGTAACAGGTGGGCTCTACCGGGTTCACGGAATTGCTATTGAGAAGGATCACATAATTCCTTGGACGGTAATTTTAAAAGTAGTTATTCCTTCTGCTGCAGCTAATGAACCAAGTCATTATAACTATTGGAGAAGGGAAGCCTTAGTCTACCAATCAGGATTGTTAGACAAGCTTCCTTCTATGCTGAAAGCGCCGCGATGCTTAGGTGTTGAAGATAAAGATGATGGTTCAATATGGATTTGGCTGGAAGAAGTAACAAATTACATCGATGGAAGCTGGTCGCCAAATCACTATAAAGAAGCCGTATACATACTGGGGAAATTTAATGGTTCGTACCTGGTAAATGAAAAACTGCCATCTGAATCATTTCTGTGTAAAAGTTGGTTATCGTCTTGGGTACAAGAATGCGATAAATATGATAATGGGGCAGCTTTCGATGAAAACACATGGCAGCATTCATACATTCGAGAGTTATTCCCTGATGAAATTTTTAAAAGATATGCGAAATTTCATAAACAGCGACAGCAATTACTGAAAGCTTTAGAGGGTCTGCCAAAGGTATTTACACATAACGATGCATGGGAACCAAATCTCTTTTTACAGCAAGATGGAACAATGATCGCAATTGATTGGGCCTTTGCTGGAGTGGCTGGGCTAGGAGAGGAATTAGGAAGGTTGTACGGTTTATTTCTACATTCTGGTGTAGGATCATCGGTTGATATAAAGAAATTTGCGGACGAATTATTCGATCACTACTATCATGGACTATTAGATGCGGGATGGGATGGTAATGATCGGCTTGCTCGTTTTGGTTTTTTGGCATCCGCTGGATTACGTTGCAGTATGCTAATTTCAAAAATAATTGATCAATGTTCAGAAGCAGATACGGATGAGAAACTGGCGGAGAAGGCCAGAGTATCAATTCAATTACTCGAAATGGCGGAAGAAGCCATTACTCTTTTGCCTGACCTTTAACACTTACAACGCTAAAAGACGGATCACGTATCTTAAAAATGTCTATCGCAGAAAAAAGATGCTGAAGCGGTATCCTAAACGGAGTGATACTATGATCGAAATGAATAGTTTTATTAGAAGTATCGAATTGCTTCGCGAATTAGTGCCTTCATTTGAGCGCTATCCATTTCATTTAAAAGTAATTAGTGAATTAAAAAAAATGGATTTTCATCCAAAAGTAACTTACATAGTTGGGGAAAACGGGATGGGAAAATCAACATTGTTGGAAGCAATAGCCGTGGCCATTGGATTTAACCCAGAAGGAGGGACAATTAACTTTACATTTTCCACGCAGTCAACGCACTCTGATTTATATAACTACATTAAAGTAATTCGTGGTGTAAAAAAACCTCGCGACGGTTTCTTTTTTAGAGCAGAAAGTTATTATAACTTTGCAACGAGTGTGGATGAACTGGATCGTGAACCATCACCGGGACGCCGTATTATTGATTCATATGGAGGTAAATCGCTGCATCAGATGTCTCATGGCGAATCTTTCTTTGCTACATTCTTACATCGCTTCGGTGGTAATGGGCTGTACATTCTCGACGAACCTGAGGCAGCACTGTCTCCCTATCGTCAAATGGCTATGCTATCACGAATTCATTCGTTAGTTAAAGCAAACGCCCAATTTATAATATCAACGCACTCCCCAATATTAATGGCATATCCAGATTCAATAGTATATAATTTAACGTCTAAAGGTATCGAAAAAACCGTACTTGAGGCTACAGATCATTTTACAATAATGAAGCATTTTCTGAACAATAAAGATAAAATTTTAAATGAACTATTTCTTGATGATGATGACGTATAGTTGTTGTTATTATAATCATCTATCCCTTTCACCGTCTCAACACATGTCGTATTCAGGTCTCGCCTCGCCGCCTCGCTCACAACAACCGCTGTAATCCGGTGAACCAGACCTCGACGTACTGCCGGGTAATTTCGCCGATCGCATCCCGGCCGGTATGAAGCCGGATAATTTCAAAGTAGCCTTCGAGAAAAGCGACGGCGAGCGGTCTGGCGACGTCCGGGCTCAGCGCCGGAGACGCTTTTTCCCGGCTGAGGCCGGCCAGATGCGCCTGCACATGTTCGGTCAAGGTGCGAAAAAACTCCTCTTTGGCACCCTCGTGCCGCGTTCCCGTACTGCCGTACAGCAAAATCAGCAGACCTTCCCGATGCTCAAGCACAAGCCCGGAAAAAATATGCCCGATCTGCTCCAGCATGGCAAGACCCGTGAGCGGCTCAGGCTCGTTTTCGCGGACGAGCTTCAGCAGCCCGTCATAGGCGGGCGTGACTACGGCATCGAACAAAGCTTCCTTATGAGGGAAGTAGCGGTACAGGTTCCCGACGGCGACGCCGGCCTCCCGCGCAATATCTTTCATGGAAGTTTTGGCAAACCCCGACTCCAGAAACGTTTCTCCGGCAACCCGCAAAATCGAGCGGCGGACTTCGTCTTTCAGCACTTGCATACCCGTGAACCTCCATTCATTTTTCTTAATATATGAAAAGCGCTGCGGCTTGTCAAGCAATGGGAGGTTGCGGGATTCAGCCATGCCCGGCAGGGTCAGTCCGCCGGCTGCGGCCGCCTTTTTTTGTTCCCGATTACGAATTCAACGGCGATTTGCAGCGCGATAACGACCGCCAGACCGTAATAGGCCTGGACATAGCTGCCTGCCGCATCGTGAATGCTGCCGAACAGCAGCGGGCCGAGCGCGCCCAATATGTAGCCGCCGGATTGCGTTAAGGCCGACCAGGCGCTCGCTTCCGGCGCGCTCTGTGTTTCGTCGATCGGCAGCATCAGCGCGAGCGGGAACAGACCGCCGGCGCCGATGCCAAGCGGGACGGCGGCAAGCCACGGGCTGAGCTGCAAATTCAGCAGCACTATGCCGATCAGTTCGAGCAGCGAGCATCCGACCAGCCACAGCAGCCGATTGTGATAACGATGGACGGCCATCGGAATGAGCAGGGTGGACGGCAGGGAGATCAGGGTGAACAGCGTTTGGATGCCGCCGGCCGTTTCGGCGCTGTAGCCCATGCTGCGGATGGACGGCGCAAGCCAGGCGGTCAAGGAATAGAACGCAGCCGCCATCAATCCGAAAAACAAGGTCAGAACCCAGGCCCGCGCATTGGTCAGGGGCAAGCGTTCGCTGGCTGCTGCCGACAGCTGCCCGGCAGGGCTTGCATGGCCCCCCTTGCGGGCAAGTCCCCACCAGAAGGGCAGGGCGATGACGGCGAGCAAGCCCCACACGGCAAGCGGGCCTCGCCATGAGCCGTTCATCGAGTTCTGCAAAGGAACCGCAAGCCCGACGCTTAAAGCTGCGCCAAGCACCATGGCAAAGGAATAAATGCCGACCATGCCGGAAGCGCGATGGGCGAAATGCCGTTTAATAAAGCCGGACAGCAGCGGGCCTACGATCGCGATGCCCACCCCTGCGAGCAAGGAGGTGAGCAATAAGAACAGGCTCGATGCCGCCCATGCACGAAGCGCGGTGGCGATGCCGATCAGCAGCAGAGCGAGGGCGACAGTCCCCTCGAGCCCCCATTTTTTGCTTAATTTGACGGCTGACGGAGCAAAAATACCCATGCACAGCACCGGAAGGGAAGTGAGTAAACCGGCAATGACCCCGTTCATGCCCAATTCGCCCCGAATCGTGTCTACAAGCGGAGAAACGGAAGTGATCGGGGGACGTAAATTCAGTGAAGCAAGGAAAAGCGCCAAGATGAGATACACGGTTCGCATGTTGTTTCGCCTCCAAAAGTGATATCGTTTGCTATCGATGCAAATGTAAGTATATAAGCGGCAAAATAATTGATCAATACAATTGTTTTTATTATAATGATTGAAAAAAACAATGATTAAAGGAGGGGACCGCGTGGAAATACGCCAGTTGGAACATTTTTTGATCGTCTGCGAAGAGCTGCATGTGACCCGGGCCGCCGACCGGATCGGCATATCGCAGCCGACGCTCAGCCAGCAAATCCGGGCGCTGGAGGAGGAGCTGGACGTGCCTTTATTCGACCGGATCGGCAAAAAAATCAGGCTAACCCAGGCCGGAGCCCTGCTGCTGGAGCACGGCACGCAGATGGTCCGCAGTATGCAAAATGCGAAAGACGCCATTGCGGAGCTGCGCCGCGGACACCAGGGCTTGTTGACGGTCGGCGTCCTGCCGTCCGATCTGGACTACCGGATGACGAAGCTGCTGGTCGACTTTCATGCCGAGTTTCCGGGCGTGAAGCTGAAGGTCGTTTCGTCCATCGACGTGTTCAATCTGGTGCTGGACAACGAAGTCGACCTGGGCATCTGGCTGGCTTCTCCGCCGAATGACCGGCTTATCCGCGTTCCTTTGTGCAGGGAAGAATATGTGTTGGTCGTATCCGAAAATCACGAATGGGCGAACCGGGACTCGGTCTCGATCGAGGATTTGCGCGGCATCCGGACGGTTATGTACCCCCAAGGCTACACAGGGCGGGAGCTGGTGGACGACTGCTGCCGGAAGCACGGGTTTGTTTTGGACACTATTATGGAGACCGGCTCGGCCACATCGATTATGAGTCTGGTCAAAGCGAATATCGGGGGCACGGTGCAGCCGCTTCCGCTTATGGAAGCGATGAACGATCCGACGCTGCGGTGCATCCCGTTTCACGACGAGGCCCCTTATCGGGACTTCGATATTTTGCGCCGCTCCGACCGCTTTTTGGGAAAATCGGCTCAGGCGTTCATTCAAAAAACGACCGATTACTTCAAAGAACGATGCGAGGTATAGGTAATAACTATAAAATCTATTTGAATTATGTATTAGACCTATAAGTATGCCTCCGATAAAATGGCAGAAAGGAGCAAAATCGAGGGAAAAGACGGAGGGATCTGACGATGGAAACGAATATTGCAAGCAAGCGAGCCGAATTGTCCGGAAAATTAACCGGAATACTGGATGCCCGAACGCTGGCATCTTCCCATGGAAGGCTTGCCGAGCTGCTCGCCGAAGGCATGAGCGTTCTGGACATCGGCTGCGGAACGGGAGCGATTACACGCGGAATCGCGGAAGCTGTGGGGCCTGGCGGCCGCGTAGTGGGGATTGACAGCAATCCGAAGCTGATCGAAAAAGCCCGCGAGACGCATGGCGATGTGCCTGGGTTAACCTTTGAAACCGGCGACATGTATCGGCTTGCTTATCAAGAACAATTCGACATCGTGACCTGTGCGCGTGTTTTCGTCTGGCTGAACGATCCGCTGAAAGCGCTCGAAATGATGAAAGCGGCGGCGGCAATCGGCGGACGCATCGTAATCACCGACTACAATCACGAAAAGATTGCGTGGCAGCCCGAGCCGCCGGCCAGCATGCTTGCCTTTTATTCGGCCTATTTGAAATGGCGCTCCGATGCCGGATTCGACAACGCGATTGCCGAGCGGCTTCCCGATCTGTTTCGGCAAGCCGGTTTGGAAGAGATCGCGGTCACCCCTCAGCATGAGGTCGCGGTGCGGACCGATTCCGATTTTGAGCGGCGCATTGGCATTTGGGCGGATACGGCTTCAAGCCGCGGACCACAAATGGAGAGGGACGGATTTATTACCGGGCGTGAATATGCCGACGCCGAACGGGAATACCGCGAATGGGCGGCAGCGGAGGCCCGGTCGCTCACGATGTATATGCTGGCAGTCGAGGGCAGGAAAATACGCTGAAACGGACAGAGTGACATTTCTCACAGTCATTGCAGCCTGAAACAGCTACAATGAGGTTAATAAATCAGTGAGGTGAGTGCGCATGCTGTACGCTAAAATTGTTGTCGCCTTCGACGGTTCCGAAGCTTCGGAAAAAGCGCTGGATACCGCTTTGAAGATGGCCAAGCTGAACCATTTTTCCAAACTGGAAATTATCCATGTTTTTAATCTTCCGACCTACGTGCTTGGAACTTCCGTCGTTATACCGTCCATTACGATTGAAAACAATTACCTGGATTATTCCGAACAAGTGATTAATAAAATTAAGGACAAAATCGCCGATTTTGCAAATACGCACATCGAAGTGCGGCAGGGTCCGATTGCCAAAACGATTCTCGACTATGCCGTTGAAACCGGCGCCGACCTCATCATCATCGGCAGCAGAGGGCTGAGCGGGATCGGCGAGTTCGTGCTCGGCAGCGTCAGCCATAACGTCGTCATGCATGCGGCTGCACCGGTTTTGGTCGTAAAATGACCGGAAATTGAAGAACGAGATTGACGCTAAAAATTGGTATTCAAGCCGACCGGGGGTTGAATGCCAATTTTTTCTTTTTCATTGCCGGTTTTCATGCCAAAATTGTTATGATATGGATTGCGGTCATGTCCCGCCACAAATAACGTTCATTAGCGGGGCGTATGCCGAGATTGAAGCAGGAGACGGCAAAGGCTCCGTAAAGCAATTTTTCAAATCATAACGCTACAGAGCGCTGCAGGTTGTGGAACTGCACAACTGAGCGTGAGGTAGCACAACAAAGAGAAAACCTGCGAATATGCAGGTTTTTCTCGAGAAATTCGTTTATTTTGGTGAAATACATGCAAAAGTGCAGGGATATTTGCTGAAAGTGAACCTGAGCCCATGAATTCGGTAAAAAGCCTGCACAATTGCAGGAATTCTTCGGAGCCGCGTATCAAGGGCGTAAATTCATGTACTTTTGCAGGTTTTGTTCGTGCAGCCAGGCAGATGGGGACTATCGCCTGACGCGGGGAGGGCGGCAGGGGGTTCAGCAGCCTGAGCCGTTACAGAGCGGCGATGACGGATTTAAGCTCCTTGACGAACTGTTTGCCGGGCAGCGCGAGATGGCGGGTTTTCAAACGCATCAGGCGAAACGACACATCGACGTCGTCGCCTGTAATCGGCAGAGGAACGATGTTTCCGGTGCGGACATACGGATCGAACTTCAGGCCGTTTTCCGTGTAAAATCCGACGGCGATGCCTTCGGAGATAATGCGCTTGGCGGCTTCCGAATTGCCCAATTTAAACAAAATATTCGGGGTTCCGTATTTTTGCAATGTTTGAATAAGGAAGCTCGAATTGACCAGCACGGGATGGTGGATCAGTTCAGCGAAAGTAATGCTCGCGCGCCCAGCCAGGGGGGAGTTTTTGCCTACGCAAGCCATCACTCTGCTTTCCAGCAAATTTTCGCAGATCAACTGTTTGTTAGGTTCTTCATATGGCTTGAAAACGGCGACGAGACCTATGTCCACCTTCCCGTTCTGCACTTCCTGCTTGATTTGCGGATAATCCAGCTCGATCATTTCAAGCTCGACTGCGGGATATTTGCTTTTGAAAATGGCCAGTGTGGAAGGGAGCACGCTCAAGCACAAGCTCGGCACGGAGGCGATGGACAGAAACCCTGAAAGCTCGGAGGAATGAAAACATGCCGCCTCTTTAAGCTCCTCCACCTTGCCCAAAATTTCCTGCGCTTTGCCGATGATCGCTTTGCCGTCTTCCGTCGGAATCGCTCCGAATCGGGAACGTTTGAAAATTTTAACTCCCAGCTCTTCTTCCAGACTGACGATGGCTTGGCTGATGTTGGGCTGCGAAACATGCAGCCGCTCGGCCGCTAACGAGATGGAGCCGGTGTGATGAATTTCTACAATATAAAGCAGTTGTTCAATCCGCACTGCCGCACCTTCTTTCGGACCGTTTCAGTGTCAAATACAGGGCCGGTTTTATGCTCCGTCAATGGCCGGGAGCTTGTCCGCGCTTGCTTGAGCGTTATGGACCCAACGGGACAGCAGCACGCTGATTTCGTATAAAACGAACAGCGGCACGGCAACCATCAGATGGGAGACGATGTCCGGTGGGGAAATAAGGCTTGCCGTAACGACCAGAACGAGATAGGCGTATCTGCGGAAAGCGTGCAGCCGCTTCGGGTTCAGAATGCGAAGCTTGGTCAGGAACATCACGATGACCGGGAGCTCGAAAGCAACGGATAAAGGGAGCACGATGTTAATCATAAACCCGAAATATTGGGCGATCCCGTAGGTTTGTGTCAACTCCAAGCGTTCAATGAGGCCGGTGGTAAAGGAAATGCACATCGGAAATACGATGAAATATGAAAAGGCCAGTCCCGCCGCAAAACACAAAATCGTGTAGGGGATGCAGCGAAGCGCCGCGGACCGCTCTCCCGCCGTCAAACCTTGTTTCACGAAAGCCCATATCTGATACAAAATAAACGGCAGCGTCAACGCCAGGGAAATGGCGAAAGCGATCATCATATAGATGCGAATGCCGTCCATCGGGGAGAATACGTTCCAGGTCATTTCCGATGCGGGCGGCGTATTTTTGAGCCAGAGGACGACTTTTTGGGCGATCAAAAAGCCGGCGGCCATCGAGACGACGAGCGCGATCAGGACGCGGATGATCCGGGTGCGCAGCTCCGTCAAATGTTCGGTCAATGTCATTCGGTTCCATGTATTCATCAGTTAGCGCCTCCGGCCGATTCGATATGATGCTGCGATGTTAAGAATTGGCAATGATCCGTTTGAGTTCCATCGTATGAAAACCGTTCATCAATTTGGCATGTATATCCATTATTTTCTGAATATCCTCGAACGAATACTTGCGGATTCTTCCTTTGGTGCGTTCCGGAAAAATAAGCTGCCGGTCCTCGTAATAGCGAATTTGCCTCTCGGTCAATCCTGTTAATTCACTGACGATTCCGATTTGGATCACTTTTTTGCTCATAATTGACATCAATATACCTCCTGTAATGTTAGAATATTTAACGTAATTATGACATTCTTGTTATTGAATTTAACATTTTCTTGAAAAATCTTCAAATAACCTATTTTTATTGCGGTATAAGTAATATTTATGTAATGCAATCTTACATATAATCTGGACGAATGATTGTCCCGTTGATACGTTAAAAGGGCGGATTATCAAACTTTAACAAGGAGATGGGGATATGGAGACTACATCGTTCAGAGAAGAGCAAATAACCCGTAGGCAATTTTTGACGACTGTCGGCAAAATTGGGGGATCAGCCGCACTTTTCAGTGTTATGGGCACGTTAGGTTTGCTTACGCCGGAGACGATGAAAGCGGCTGATTATACGCCTCCTTCAAGCGGCGATTTGAATTCGACCAACCGCAACGGGAAAAAAATTATTATTCTCGGCGCCGGAATCGGAGGCATGACGGCCGCATACGAGCTCGGGGAAGCCGGCTACGACTGCACGCTGCTGGAGGCAAGGGCGCGTTCGGGCGGACGGGTCTGGTCCGTGCGCAGAGGAACCGCGGTTGCGGAGGTCGGGGGAGTCAAGCAGGTGGCGCGGTTTGACGATGGCATGTATTTTAACGCGGGGCCGATGCGGATTCCCCAATTCCACGTAACTTTGGAATACTGCCGCAAATTCGGGGTGGCGATCGAGCCTTTCAACAATGTCAACGAAAGCGGCTATTACTACAATGAAAACGCAGGGGAGCTGTCCGGCCGGAAAATTCCGAAGCGGGCCGCCAAAGCGGACGTAAGAGGCTACGTCTCCGAAATGCTCGCCAAGGCGGTGAATCAGAATGCGCTCGACCTGCCGCTGACTTCGGAAGAGAAGCAAAAATTGGTCGCCTATCTCAAAAAAGAGGGCGATTTGAACGAGGATTTATTTTATAAAGGCTCGGAAAGGGGCGGATACGTCGAAGAACCCGGCGGTAAATTCGATGCCGGCGTCCTGAGAGATCCGTTCAGCTTAAAGGCGATCATTAATTCCGGCTTCGGTCCGTTTTTCAGCAACGAGTACAGCTACGATCAGCAGATGATGATGTTTCACCCGGTCGGCGGCATGGATCAGATTACGAAAGCTTTTGAAAAGCGGCTCGGAAACCGCATCAAGTTCCATTCCGAAGTTGTGCAAATCAAGCAATCCGCCGACGGCGTAACGGTTGTGTATAAAGATTTGAACACAGGGTCCACGCAGGAAATATCCGGCGATTACTGCATTTGCACGATTCCGCTGTCTGTTCTGAAAGATATACCGGCCGATTTTTCGGCAGAGATGTCGACGGCGATCTCCAAAATCAATTACGCGTCCGCAGGCAAAATCGGTCTCCAGTTCAAGCGCCGGTTCTGGGAGGAAGACGAGCATCTGTTCGGCGGAAGCTCGCTGACCAATATGGATATTGCGAATATTTATTATCCGCCAACCGACTATTTCGCGAAAAAAGGCATCCTTCTGGGCTACTACACGTTCGGCGCAAATGCGGATAAGCTCGGCAAAATGCCGATTGCGGAGCGGGAAAAATATGCGCTCGCACAGGGCGCGAAAATTCATCCCCAGTACTACAAAGAATTTGAAGCTTCTTTTTCCGTGAACTGGAAAGGGATTAAGTACAATCTCGGGGGATGGGCGGCTTATACGGCCGATGACCGCAAAGCGTACTATCCGACGCTCTGCAAGCCGGACGGCCGGATTTATTTGGCCGGGGAGCATATGAGCTACATCACCGCCTGGCAGGCGGGCGCGATCGAATCGGCCCGCAAAGTCGTAACGGAGATTCACCAGCGCGTCATGCAAGAGTAGACCGAGAGGAGAGATGAACGATGAGAGCGAACAAAATGAAGCTGCTGCTGTCAGCCGCCGTATTGTCCGGCCTGATTACGGTTACCGCCTATGCGGACGGGACGGAAACGACAAGTAAATACCCGGAGGAACCGATCAACGAAGTCGAGTTTTACGGCAACCCCGCTTCTTCCATATCCGGAGGCGTGTCCGTGCCGGCAGGCTCCTCCTATTTGTTCACGAGCGGAACCGTCCCGCCTTTGCTGAACAAAGACGGCAAAACGGTGTACGAACGTTACGGAGACACGAAGACGCAGGGGACCGGCATTTTGAAGGCGATCGAGAAACAGTTGAAAGATAAAGGGCTGACGCTTGCCGACGTCATTTATTTGCGCGTGTACGTTACGGCGGACCCGGGCAAAGACAATAAATTCGATTACCAGGGATGGTTTGACGCATACGCGCAATTTTTCGGCAATGACACCAACCCCGTCAAACCGGCGCGGTCCACGGTCGGCGTAGCCGGTCTGGTCAATTCCGACTGGCTGATCGAAATCGAAGCGGTGGCGGTATATCCGAAAAAGCACAATCAAGATTAAGGCCAAATCTAATTCAAAGATCGGAGTGATGTCGTATGCTGCAAAATATCGGGTTTCCCGGACTCATGTTGATTCTGGTCGTCATATTGGTATTGTTCGGTCCATCCAAATTGCCCGAGCTTGGGCGGGCTGTCGGACGCACCCTGCACGAATTTAAAAATTCGGCAAGAGATCTGGTCGCCGAGCCGAAGCAAGACGAGCCGGCGGAGCCCAAACGAAGCGCGGAAGCTTGATCCGGCCGCGTGCGGTGGAGCGGGGCGGGGCGCGGGAGCCGGCGCCCGGCGGCTGCGGGGGCCCGCGCCAGCCGGCGCGTTGCTGCGGCGACGGCGGAGCCACGCCGCTTGCGGTCGCGCAAGTGCAGCAGCTGCTGCGGTCGGAGCCACGCCGCTTGCGGTCGCGCAAGTGCAGCAGCAGCGGTCGGAGCCATGCCGCTTGCGGGCGCGCAAGTGCAGTAGCTGCGGTCGGAGCCATGCCGCACGCGGTCGCGCAAGGCCAGCAGCTGCCGCCAGCGCTCGGAAAGCCTGCAAAAGTGCATCTTTTTGCGCCCGGAAGCTCTTTCATCGCATAATTCCTGCAAATCTGCAGTTTTTTTCACTCAAATGCAGAGCCAGCCCCGCTATGGGCGAAAATTCCTGCACAAATGCAGGCTTTTCCCAAAAACGAGCCGCTTTCACCGAAAAAACCTGCACAAATGCAGGTTTTCCCGCTTCTGGGGGTAGCGTCAAGAAGTTTGTGTAAGTCAGTAGGGTAGCTCGTCGAAATAATGGATGAACTGTTATTTTGCGAATATTCAGAACAGATGGCCGGCGGCGGGTGTAGCCCAAGCGAAGGCGCGGGAGTCGGAACTTTTTACCATGCAGCCAGAGCTTAAGAGGGATATCGCTGCTCAAACATCTTTTGTAGTTCTTCTTTCACTTGGGGATTTCCGAATC
>NZ_JBYLHY010000139.1:0-241 GCF_057749925.1 Paenibacillus sp. sgz302191 | reverse complement strand
CTGTTGGCGCGAAACCGCGCCGACTACCCCCGTATTGTAACACGGGGGTAGTAAATACAAGGAACATGGTCCGACGCTACGCGTGGTCTGCGATTTCGGGTTTTGATCTTAAATTACGGGTTTTGTGAAGAAGTTTATATACTATTTTGCTATAAGGGTTTTAACACTATCAAAAGTTCTAATCAAGGCGGCTTAATGTTACATGGATTTACGTATTGGTCTCCTGGATCTCGCTGCTCAA
>NZ_JBYLHY010000138.1:0-250 GCF_057749925.1 Paenibacillus sp. sgz302191 | reverse complement strand
AGCGGGGTCGGGGACAGTGTCAGGTGGGCAGTTTGACTGGGGCGGTCGCCTCCTAAAAAGTAACGGAGGCGTCTAAAGGTTCCCTCAGAATGGTTGGAAATCATTCGCAGAGTGCAAAGGCATAAGGGAGCTTGACTGCGAGACAAACAGGTCGAGCAGGGACGAAAGTCGGGCTTAGTGATCCGGTGGTACCGAATGGAAGGGCCATCGCTCAACGGATAAAAGCTACCCTGGGGATAACAGGCTTATC
>NZ_JBYLHY010000137.1:0-251 GCF_057749925.1 Paenibacillus sp. sgz302191 | reverse complement strand
GGTGAAATTTTAATACCTGTGAAGATGCAGGTTACCCGCGACAAGACGGAAAGACCCCATGGAGCTTTACTGCAGCTTGATATTGGACTTTGGTACGATCTGTACAGGATAGGTGGGAGCCGTAGAAACCTGAGCGCCAGCTTGGGTGGAGGCGCCGTTGGGATACCACCCTGATCGTATCGGAGTTCTAACCTGGGCCCCTAAGCGGGGTCGGGGACAGTGTCAGGTGGGCAGTTTGACTGGGGCGGTCG
>NZ_JBYLHY010000136.1:0-251 GCF_057749925.1 Paenibacillus sp. sgz302191 | reverse complement strand
CGACCGCCCCAGTCAAACTGCCCACCTGACACTGTCCCCGACCCCGCTTAGGGGCCCAGGTTAGAACTCCGATACGATCAGGGTGGTATCCCAACGGCGCCTCCACCCAAGCTGGCGCTCAGGCTTCTACGGCTCCCACCTATCCTGTACAGATCGTACCAAAGTCCAATATCAAGCTGCAGTAAAGCTCCATGGGGTCTTTCCGTCTTGTCGCGGGTAACCTGCATCTTCACAGGTATTAAAATTTCACC
>NZ_JBYLHY010000135.1:0-251 GCF_057749925.1 Paenibacillus sp. sgz302191 | reverse complement strand
GGTGAAATTTTAATACCTGTGAAGATGCAGGTTACCCGCGACAAGACGGAAAGACCCCATGGAGCTTTACTGCAGCTTGATATTGGACTTTGGTACGATCTGTACAGGATAGGTGGGAGCCGTTGAAACCTGAGCGCCAGCTTGGGTGGAGGCGCCGTTGGGATACCACCCTGATCGTATCGGAGTTCTAACCTGGGCCCCTAAGCGGGGTCGGGGACAGTGTCAGGTGGGCAGTTTGACTGGGGCGGTCG
>NZ_JBYLHY010000134.1:0-254 GCF_057749925.1 Paenibacillus sp. sgz302191 | reverse complement strand
TTCGAAGAGCACGCTGCGCGCACGCCGGATAAGCCGGCGGTGCGTTTCGAAGACGCCGTGATGACTTACGGCGAGCTGGACGAGCGGGCGAACCGGTTGGCCCGCACGCTGCGCGCCGCAGGCGTTGGGCCGGACGGCAAGGTCGGCATCCTGGCCGAGCGGTCGATGGAGATGATCGTCGGCATCTACGCGATTCTGAAAGCCGGAGGCGCCTACGTGCCGATCGACCCCGAGTATCCCGAGGAGCGGATTCG
>NZ_JBYLHY010000133.1:0-255 GCF_057749925.1 Paenibacillus sp. sgz302191 | reverse complement strand
AGGGCGGAGTGAAGGAAGAGTATGCGTTTGACAAAAACAACCGGTTGATGAAGCTCGTGAACAAGAAACCGGACGGCAGCCTTATATCCGAGTACGCTTATGCGTACGACGACGCAGGCCGACAAACAGCGAAAACCGACAGCTACGGCACAACGAATTACAGCTACGATGCGGCGGGAAGAATCGAAAAAGCCGAGGCGCCGGGCAAAACGACCGTCTACGCGTATGACCGAAGCGGCAACCGGCAATCCCAGA
>NZ_JBYLHY010000132.1:0-261 GCF_057749925.1 Paenibacillus sp. sgz302191 | reverse complement strand
AGCCCCCCTCAAGATGAGATTTCCCAGTATGTAAGACCCCTTGTAGACGACGAGGTAGATAGGTTCGAGGTGGAAGCGCGGCAACGTGTGCAGCTGACGAATACTAATCGGTCGAGGGCTTAACCTATACAATTATTTAACTCACACTTTACGCAAGTTTCGTATCTAGTTTTCAGGGTGCAAATGAGCACTTTGACTGTTTGGTGATGATGGCGGAGGGGATCCACGCGTTCCCATCTCGAACACGACCGTTAAGCCCTC
>NZ_JBYLHY010000131.1:0-275 GCF_057749925.1 Paenibacillus sp. sgz302191 | reverse complement strand
ATTTCTCGGAAATTCGACTTGAAATGAGCGAGTAAGATGTGATAAGATACTTTTTGCCGCTGGTGAGGCGGTAAAGAAAGTCGAATCACAGCATATCTGTTGACAACTTAACAGTTGCGACATTGTTGACGAATCTTCGATTCGCAACTTGTTCCTTGAAAACTAGATAACGAAACGAAACGTAAAGCGTGAAACTTAGAAATCCTTTTCGTTGACTGTGTCACAGCAGTTAATGAAAGTACGTTCTAGTGGTTAAGCTAGAAAGAGCACACGGA
>NZ_JBYLHY010000130.1:0-294 GCF_057749925.1 Paenibacillus sp. sgz302191 | reverse complement strand
CTGCGGCTCGGCTGCGGCTCGGCTGCAGCTCGGCTGCGGCTCGGCTGCAGCTCGGCTGCGGCTCGGCTGCGGCTCGGCTGCGGCTTGGCTGCGGTACGGCTACGGCTCGGCTGCGGCCCGGCTGCAGCTCGGCTGCGACCCAGTAGTGGCACGGTAGCGCGAAGAAAACCTGCAAAAGTGTAGGTTTTTGCTCGCTGATACGCTGCAAACGAAATATTCCTGCAAATGTGCAGGTTTTTCTATCAAACGCATGGGCTCAGGCTCATTTAGTCGAAAATTCCTGCACTTTCGCAG